>NZ_JADOUU010000004.1:0-238179 GCF_015751955.1 Arthrobacter sp. CAN_A214 | reverse complement strand
AGCCGTCGTCATCGTCATCGCTATTTGTCTCGCTTCTCACCCCGTGCAAGGGAAGGAATTAGTAAGGGTGTCTCACTCCAGCCTGGCGCACAGGGGAAAGGCGAGCCGGGCTGCAGACCCCACCACCGGTAAGGTCGGACCATGAGTGACTTGTTCTCCCATCCCACACCGGAACCACCCCGCGAGGGCCCTGTCGGAGATGTTCGCGCCGACGTGACAGTGCCGGCGGACCGCACGCACGCCTGGGCCGGCTTCAGCGATCACATCCATTTATGGTGGCCGGCGTCGCTGCTCAGTGTCTGGGGAAGCGGGAGCTTTTTCGATCTTGAATCGAATGCTCTCGTGGAGACCTCACCGGAAGACGAGGAAACGGTCTGGGCTGAAGTAACGGGCAGCACCCCTGATGCGAGCCTCGAGTTGATCTGGAGGCACCGCCCGGGAACAGCTCCCTCCACCTCGGTCACCATTACGTTTTCGGAAGTCGGTGGATTCGGTGATCCCCGGACTGCGGTGGCCGTCAGGCACGGAGGGTGGGAGCCGGTTGCCGGGGCCGGTGAGCTTCGTCGCCGCTACGAGGAATTCTGGCCGGAAGCACTCAGCCACTACGCGAGATTCATGGGGGGCGCGTTGTGAGCCGACAGGAAGTGCCCCGCCCCGTAACTGATGACTTGGTGAAACTGCTGCCCGGCCGGGTGTCGATGGCGGAAGCTGACCTTCTGGCCTACAGCCATGATCAGGGCCCCGTTACGGATAGCGTCCTGCCGCTTGCTGTCGTATGGCCGGAAAGTGTCCGGGACGTGCAGACCGTTTTGAAGTGGGCAAGCCGCTGCAATGTTCCGGTGGTGGGCCGTGGAGCCGGGAGCGGTGTATCCGGTGGTGCCCATGCAACTTCCGGCTGCATCGTACTGAGCCTCGAACGCATGAACGCCATTCTCGCGATCCGCCCTGAAGATGAGGTTGCCGTCGTCGAACCCGGCGTGATCAACGCGGACCTCAATTCTGCCGTGGCGGCACACGGGCTGATGTTTGCCCCGGACCCCGCGAGTTACCGGTGGTCGACGATCGGGGGCAACGTAGCAACCAACGCCGGCGGGCTGAGGTGCGCCAAATACGGGGTGACCCGTGATTCGGTCCTGGCCCTCGACGTCGTGCTTGCTGACGGGACGTTGGTCCATACCGGACATTCCACCTTCAAGGGCGTCGCCGGGTACGACCTGACGGCGCTGATCATCGGTTCCGAGGGGACCCTCGGAATCGTGGTGGGTATTACCGTGCGGCTGCGATACCTGCCGGAGAAGGTCAACACGATCGCGGCGTTCTTCCCCGATGTGCGCTCTGCCGCGGCAGGGGTCCTGGCAGTAGCTCGTGCCCGCGTACAGCCCGCCATCCTCGAATTGTTGGACGGCATGACCATGCAGGCGCTGGATACCGCGCACGGGTCCCGGCTTGCTTCCCGCGGAGGGGCGCTGTTGCTCCTGCAGACCGACGGATTCGGGGCGGATGAGGAGGCGTTGGTCATCCGCCACGTGCTCTCCGAAGTGGGCGGCACCCTGTCCGACGTCGGAGCGGGGGAAGCCGCCGACCTGATCGAGTTGCGCCGGCACAGCAGGGGAGATGCTGTGGAACACGAGGTCCGGGTGGGTGAGGACGTGGCCGTGCCGAAGTCCAGTCTCGTAGATTACATCGAGGCGCTCGAAGGCATCGCCGAGCGTCTGGAGGTGCACCTGAAAGTTGTCGCGCATGCGGGTGACGGCAATCTCCATCCCACTTTCTGGGTTTCCCGGGCAGATGGCCCAGCCGCTCTCGAGCGGCTGGGTGTGGCACTCGACGAATCGGTGCGGATTGCGCTCGAGTTCGGTGGAACCATCACCGGTGAGCACGGGGTGGGCCAGTACAAGTTGCGATGGCTGCCCTGGGAGCAGGCTGACGAGGTTCTCGAACTCCAGCGTCGCATCAAGGACGTCTTCGATCCGCGCGGCATCCTGAATCCCGGCAAGGCGATCGTACCGGCCGTGCAACAGTGACCCGCGGACGGCTCGGAACTGGGGCCCGGTGCTAGTGTTCTACCAACCGTAAGGGCTCAATCATTCGCTATTTTGGGGGCAATAATGTCGAGTAACATTCCAGGTCCACAGCAGGGCGGACCGGACCAGAACGATCCCCCCGGGAGCCAGCCGCAGTATGGCCAGTCTCCGCAGGGCCAGTCGCCATATGGCCAACCAGGAGCCCCGCCACCCTACGGTCAGTCTCCGCAGGGCCAGTCGCCATATGGCCAACCAGGGGCTCAGGCACAGTACGGCCAGTCTCCGTACTCCTCGGACGGGGGAGGCTACCCCGGCCAGCAGGGCTACGGGGCGCCCCCCAGGGACAATCCCGGCCGGACGCTCGGCATCGTCGGATTCGTCCTCGCCTTCATTCCCTTCCTGAACCCCGTCGGTGTGATCGTCAGTATCATCGCCCTGGTGAAGTCCAAGAAAGCCGGAATGGGCAATGGACTGGCGGTAGCAGGAATCATCATCGGCGCACTTGCGACGATCGGTCTGGTCCTCCTCATTGCAGGCCTTGTTGCGGCTGCTCCACTCATTCAGGAAGTAGCTGAATTCTGCGAGCAAGCCGGTCCAGGCCCGCAGATCTACAACGGCCAGGAAATCGACTGCGGCCCGGCCTGACGCTTCGGCCTCCAGAGCAGTTCCAGGCCTAGCTGTTCTCGAAGTCGCTGTCCCCGTCGAGACCGATGGCCTTGGAGTCGGCGGTGAGCATGATCTCAGCCTCGTCCCGCCGATGCCGCAATTCGGAATCGAGGTATGACTGCACGGCCTCGGCCATCGGGACGTTCCGATCTTCCCGCTCGGACATGTACCAGCGGTGCTCAAGGACTTCGTGAACTACTTCAGCCGGTTCCAGTTTTCCACCGAGCTCACGGGGAACTGCCTTGACGATGGGCTCGAACACTTCGCTGACCCACAGGTGTGCGCTCAGCTCCTCGTCCAGGTTCGGGTTGTTGTCCGCCCGATAGGCATCCATGTTGTTGAGTAGGCGCCTGGCCTGGTTCTCCTGTGCGTCGAGGCCTGTCAATCGTAGGAGGCGGCGGCTATGGTGGCCGGCATCCACGACTTTCGGTTGGAGCTGGATCTGGCTGCTGTCCGCGGCTGTCCTGATCGCATATTCCTCGACGTCGAACCCCAGCTCATTGAGCCGCCGGATCCGCGCGCCCACACGCCACCGCTCGCCGAGCTCGAACGATTCCTGTTCCGTGAGTTCCGTCCACAGCCGTCGATAGCTGTCCATGATGAGCTCGCTGGTGGCTAGCGGGTCGACCTTCTCCTCGATCAGTCCGCCTTCCGCCAGATCCATCAGCTCACCGGCGATATTCACGCGTGCTATCTCCAGGTCGTATTCCCGCTGGCCACTGGACAGTTCTGGGTAGAGCTCGCCCGTTTCGGCGTCGACGAGGTAGGCGGCGAAGGAACCCGCGTCCCGGCGGAACAGGGTGTTGGACAGTGAAACATCGCCCCAATAGAAGCCGATGAGGTGCAGGCGTACGAGCAACAGTGCCTGCGCGTCGATGAGGCGGGTCAGGGTGTCACGCCGCAGTGTCTGAGAGAACAGTGCGCGGTAGGGCAGCGAAAATTTCAGGTGCCGGGTCACCAGGACCGGGTCCAGGTCCTCACCCTCGGGGGTGGTCCGGCCCGAGATGACCGCAACGGGTTCGACGCACGGCACGTCCAGGCGCTGGAGCTTGCGAAGCATGTGGTACTCGTGCCGGGCGACGTGTTCGCTGGTCTCCTTGACGGCGATGATCGATCCGCCGAGGTGGGCAAACCGTACTACGTGCCGGGAGATGCCGCGGGGCAGGGCAGCCAGGCTCTGAGTCGGCCATTCCTCCAGGGCCACGTGCCAGGGTAGGTCCAGCAGCTCCGGATCCGTTGCCGCTGCGGTGATGTTGAGTGATCCGAGCGTGGACGGTGATGCCGCTGTCCGGACTCGTGGAAGCTTGCCGGCCTGGTCGTAGTCGGTGGGTTCGTTGTGCCAGTTGGCGTTGGAAGCCTCGGTCATGGTGTTGCCTCCGGGTCACGGTGGGGATGGGGAATCTTGTCCCAGCCTAATTCCAGGACGCGGTTAAAGCAGGAAGCGGCGGCCTGCCGGCTGCCGAGGCAACCAGCGGACCGCCGCGTCCAGGGCGGGTGCCGGATCAGACCGTCTCAGCCAGACGAAGCCCTGAGGAGGTGTCGAAGAGGTGGACGTGGCCCGGCTCGGGCCGGACGTACACGGTGTCACCCTTCATTGGAGGGCGGCGGCCGTCGACGCGGACCACCATGTCGTGGTCCTTGCCGTTGAGCGTGGTGTGCCCGTAGATGTAGGCATCGGCTCCGAGTTCCTCGACGACGTCGACCTCCACCTGAAGGCCTTCGCCGGTGGAGCTGAGGACGAGGTCCTCGGGACGGACACCCAGCGTGACGGTGCTGCCCGCAGCGTTACGCAGGATGTCGCCGGGGACCGGGTAGACGATGCCCCCGAAAAGGACGCCGCCGTCCGTGACCGGCATCTCGAGCAGGTTCATGGCCGGCGACCCGATGAACCCGGCAACGAAGACGTTCTTCGGCCGCTCGTACAGATTGCGCGGCGTGTCGACCTGCTGCAGGATGCCGCCCTTGAGGACCGCAACGCGGTCACCCATCGTCATGGCCTCCACCTGGTCGTGGGTCACGTAGACCGTGGTGACCCCGAGCCGGCGCGTGAGCGAGGCGATCTGCGTGCGGGTCTGGACCCGGAGCTTCGCGTCGAGGTTGGAGAGCGGCTCATCCATCAGGAAGACCTGGGGGTTACGGACGATTGCGCGGCCCATGGCAACACGCTGACGCTGTCCACCGGAGAGTGCCTTCGGCTTGCGGTCGAGGTAGTCCTCAAGGTCGAGGAGCTTCGCAGCTTCCCGGACGCGCTCCGCGCGCTCTTCCTTAGATATACCGGCGATCTTGAGGGCGAAGCCCATGTTGTCCGCCACGGACATGTGCGGGTAGAGGGCGTAGTTCTGGAACACCATCGCGATATCGCGGTCCTTCGGGGGGACGTCGGTGACGTCGCGGTCACCGATCAGGATCCGGCCGGAGTTCACGTCCTCAAGACCCGCAAGCATGCGGAGCGAGGTCGACTTCCCGCAACCCGAGGGACCCACGAGGACGAGGAATTCGCCGTCGGCGATCTGAATGTCCAGCTTGTCCACCGCGGGTTTTTCAGTGCCCGGGTAGAGGCGCGTGGCCTGGTCAAAAGTGACAGTTGCCATGTTGTTTTCCTTTTCACGGGCAGGTACGTGCCCGACGATCCGTTGTGAATGGGAGAAGTATTCAGTTGTTTGCGTGCAGAAATCTCACCGACACGACTGGTCGGTAAGATATGTCACGCCCCCTGAGTATGGCACGGATCCTAGGGAGACGCACCTGCGGAGCGCAGCGCCACCAGTTCCTCGAGGACGGAGGTCAGCGCCGCGGGGGAGGGAACGCGGTATCGCGCGGCGCTGTCGCCGTCGCCGACCTTGACCCCGACATCCTGCGGATCGAGCGCGCGCTGGGCATGTTCATCCGTCACGTCGTCGCCCGCGAAGAACACTGCCGTGGCGCCCGCCAGCGCCCGTAACCGGCCCAGACCTGTGCCCTTGTCAGCCTTGACCACCGACACCTCCAGCACCCTCTTCCCGTCGCTGATGGTCAGCCCGGGAAGGTCGGCGAGGCCCGCGCGGGCGGCTTCGACGGCGGCGCGCGCCACGTCCTCGTCGGCGGTCCGGGTGTGCAGGACCACCCCGGCGGGCTTGAATTCGACCCGCGAGCCGGGGTGCACGTCGACAACCTGCTGAACGGCCGCAGTAGCGGTTTCCAACAGCGCCTGCTGTTCCCCGGTAAGCGTGAGGGGTTCCCTCCCTGTGCCTGTCCAGGTCTCCGCGCCGTGACTGCCGATGAGCAGGGTATCCGGCCCGGGATTCGCCACAACGCGAAGGCTGTCGAGCGCGCGGCCGGAGATGAGCGCCGTCGTCGTCCGGGGCAACGCGGCCAGCGCCTGCAGTGCTGCGGCGGAACCGGGAAGGGGCCGGGCGTCCTCGGCGCGTTCGACGAGGGGCGACAGCGTGCCGTCGAAGTCCACGGCGACCAGGAGATGCTCGGTGGCGGCCAGCGTCTTCAGTGCGCGGGCCAGGGCATCGTCCTGCAGGGCACTCATGATTCCTCCTCGTGGCCGTTGTGCAGCGCGTCGAGGAAGGCTTTCGACCAACGCTCGACATCGTTCTGCAGTACCTGCCGGCGCATGATGCGCATGCGTCGGATGGTCTCCGCCTTCGGCATGGTGAGGGCCTTGACGATCGCAGCCTTCAACCCGTCGATGTCGTGGGGATTCACGAGGATGGCCTGCCGCAGGGTGTCGGCGGCTCCTGCGAACTCGCTGAGCACCAGCGCACCGCGGTTTTCCGTGCGTGCCGCGACGTATTCCTTGGCAACGAGGTTCATGCCGTCCCGAAGGGCGGTGACGAGCATGACGTCGGCGGCGAGGTAGAGCGCCACCATTTCCTCGACGGGGTAGCTGTGGTGGAGATAGCGGATGGCGGTGTTCTTCATGGTGTCGTAGGTTCCGTTGATCCGGCCGACGGCCCCCTCGATGTCCTCCCGCAGAAGCCGGTACTGTTCCACACGCTCACGGCTGGGACTGGCCACCTGGATCAGCGCGGCGTCCTCGACGGTGATGTTGCCGTCCTCGAGGAGCTCGCCGTACGCTTTCAGCCGGTGGCCGATGCCCTTGGTGTAGTCGAGGCGGTCCACCCCGAGCAGGATGTGCTCCGGGTTCCCCAGCTCGCGACGGATCTCCCGGGACCGCTCGATGATGTCTTCGCGCCGGGCCAGTTCGGCGATGGCACTGGCGTCGATGGAGATGGGGAAGGCCTCCGCTCGGGAGACATAGGAGAACTCGCCGTTCTCGCCCGTCACATGGACCTGCTGGGCCTTGATGGTGTGTCCCTTGAACCGGCGCACGCATCGCAGGAAGTTGCTCGCATCGCTGGGTCGCTGGAAGCCGATCAGATCCGCCCCGAGCAGTCCCTCGATCACCTGGCGCCGCCATGGCAGCTGTGCGTAGATCTCCAGCGGGGGAAAGGGGATGTGGTTGAAAAAGCCGATCTTGAGGTCGGGTCGGGCCTCGCGCAGCAGCTTCGGCACCAGTTGCAACTGGTAGTCCTGCACCCAGACCGTGGCCCCCTCGGACGCGACCGCAGCCGTTGCCCGGGCGAAGCGCTCGTTGACGCGACGGTAGGAGTCCCACCAGGTGCGGTGGAACTCGGGGGAGGCGATGACGTCGTGATACAGCGGCCACAGCGTGGCGTTGGAGAAACCCTCGTAGTACAGCTCCACTTCCTCCTCGCTGAGGGGGACCGGTACCAGCCGCATGTTCGCTTCGTCGAAGGACTCGAGCGTTTCGTCGGGGGCGCCGTGCCAGCCCACCCATGCTCCATCGGCCTTCGCCATGACGGGGGCGAGTGCCGTCACCAGCCCGCCGGGTGAGCGGCGCCAGGAACTGCTGCCGTCGTCGTCGGTCATGCGGTCCACCGGCAGTCGATTGGAGACCACGATGAACTCGAAGTCTCCGTAGTCAGTGCTCGTTGGAGTGCTGTCGGTAGGGGGTTGATCTGCTGAACTCACTCTGGCTCCTGCGCGATAGTAGGCCTGCTGACGACTCTATCCGTTCCATCCCGCCGTGGCCGGAGAACCGGAGCGGAGGGTGGAATCAGAACCGGGGCTGATTTTCGAACCCGGCCGGCGCTGGGATAACCTGATGGAGCGCAAGTCGTCAGCCGTCAGAGGTGACGACGGCGCTCGCTGGCTCAGCCAGCACGCCTCCTTAGCTCAGTTGGCCAGAGCACCGCTCTTGTAAAGCGGGGGTCGTCGGTTCGAATCCGACAGGAGGCTCCACACAGTACGAAGAACTCAGAGAGCGTGCAGTTCCACCTCGATGGTGTTCCCCGCCACCACCGCCGTCATGTAGGAGCAGTGCGGCTGCCGGCGCCGGTCGGTCGGCGAACCGGGGTTGAGGAGTCGAAGTCCGCCCGGCGTGGTGGTATCCCACGGGATATGGCTATGACCGAAGACCAGGACATCCGTGTCCGGGAACTGCGCGTCCATCCGCGCTTCCCGGCCAGTTTTCGCTCCCGTCTCATGCACGACGGCGAGACGGAGCCCTCCCACGACGTCGCGCGCCACGAGCGGGAGGCGGTTCCGGAACTCCTCGCCGTCGTTGTTTCCGTAGCAGGCGAGAAGACGCCGGGAGCGGTGTGCGAGCTCGTCGAGCAGCGCGAGTTCCGTCCAGTCACCGGCATGCACGACAACGTCCGCTGCCTCCACTGCATCCCATAGTGCCGCGGGAAGCACCCTGGCCCGTTTCGGAAGGTGGGTGTCCGAGAGAAGGACGAGGCGGATCTCCATACCGGCAATCCTTTCAGTGAAGGGGTACCAGTGACAAAGGATCACTGCTGTGCCATGCTTCCCCCAAGCATGCTTAGTATCAGATCGAGTGCGGCGGTGTGTCAGTCCCTGACTCCTGTCGAGTAGCCAACCGGAGGAACAATGCAGATCGACAAATCGCAGATCATCGATCTGCTGAAGTCCCAGGGCAAGGGCGACTCCGCGAGCCAGGCCGAATCGGAACTTCCAGACAAGGTGGATCCCGAGCAGCATTCGGACCTGCTGTCAAAGTTCGGAATCGATCCGAAGGATCTTCTTGCCAAGTTCTCGGGTGGCCTGAGCGGGCTCGGGGGATAGGCAGCAGCTCCACTTCCGACCAACCGAACACTCCAACCCGAAAAGAGGAAACAGTGGATACGAATCAGATAGTGATGATCATCATCGGCGTGATCATTCTCCTGGCTGTTATTGGACTCGTGGTGTTCCTGGCCCGGAAGCGCCGCCAGCAACACCTCAAGGACCAGCAAGAAAAGGACCGGCACCAGGCAGCCGAAATGCGCGAGAAAGCGAAGGCGTCCGAACTGGACGCTCGTGAGCGGGAGGCGAAGGCCACCATGGCGGAAGCCGAGGCTCAGCGCGCGGAGGTAGAGGCCGAGCGGCTACGCCATCAGGCCGAAGAACGCCAGCGTGATGCGCAGGGGCTGCGGGACGAAACCCTGAACCACACCCGCAAGGCCAACGAGCTCGACCCGGACGGAAGAGTGGATTCCCAGAAGCATGACGGGCGGTAAGCCGAACAGCTTCCCGGAACATTGCCCGGGGAAATGCGACCAGGAAGTCGGACTATGAGGGTTGTGGTGATCACCGGTGCGTCGAGCGGCATCGGGCGTGCGACGGCGCACGCGTTCGCAGCTGACGGTGCCGCGCTCGTGCTCGCCGGCCGCGGTGCCGCGGCCCTCGACGTGGTGGCGGGTGAGTGCCGCGGGCGGGGCGCCGAGGTGCTCACCGTGCCGACCGACGTCAGCGTCGAGGAACAGGTCGAAGCGCTCGCCGCGGCCGCTGTAGCGCGCTTCGACCGAATCGACGTGTGGGTCGGCTGTGCCTCGGTGTTCAGCCTGGGAACTTTCGAAGAGATGCCCCCGGCGGTATTCCGCCAGCTCATCGAGACCAACCTCTTCGGTCAGGTGTACGGCGCGCGGGCGGTGCTGCCCTTCTTCCGGCAACAGCAGCGGGGAGTGCTGATCTCGGTCGGCTCGGTCTACTCGCGGGTCACCGCGCCTTTCGTTTCGCCCTACGTCACGAGCAAGTTCGGGTTGCTCGGATTCATGGAGGCGCTGCGTGAAGAGCTTCTGGGTGAACCGGGCATTCGAATCTGCACCGTCCTCCCCTCGACGATCGACACGCCCATCTACCAGCACGCTGCCAACTACACCGGGAAGCGCATCCACCCGCTCCCGCCCGTCGTGGATCCGCTGAGGGTGGCGCGCTCGATCATGCGGGTGGCGGACCGACCGCGGCGGGTGACGATCGTGGGCCGGACGCAGGGAGCCTTCCTACCCTTTCGGGCGTTGCTTCCCAGGGCGTACGAACCTCTCGTGGCCGCCGTCATGCGTTCGGTGATGCTCCGGGGCGGAAATATCGCACCCTCGGCGGGGAACGTCTTCGCACCCGATCCCGACCCCGACACGTACAGCGTGAGCGGCGGATGGCGGCTCCTGCCGAGGCTGCGGAGGTTCGGGTTGGCCCGGCGGCGCAACGTGTGACGAACGCGATACGCGAATGGTCCAGGCACTTCCTGACGGGGCCTCATAGTGAGTATATGGATCAGTTGGAGAACCTTTTGTCACAGTGTGCACGCCTGTTGCGTCTCGATCGCGGCGCGCGCCAGGCTGCGGCAGGGCTCGCCGTTGTCGCCGTATTCTGGGTGGTGGGCCTGCTGGGCGGTCTTCACGTAATCCTTGGTGGTACCACCAACGCGATGGCTATCCTCGTGGGGCTCTACCTGATGCTGGGACTTGTCATACTCTCCCTCGTCGTCGGGGCCGCAGCCACTGCGGAACTCAGCCGTCGGGCCACCTTGAGGTGGCGGAGGTAAACCCCGCCACCTCGTCTCACCGCCGACGCCGAACCCGGTTCAGCGCGGGATGACGACGTGTTCGTTGGGTACACAGTGCGTCATGGTGAGCCCCTCGACAGAACGGGACCCGTTGCCGCCCAGGTTCTTCAACCAGGCAAGCTCCTCCTCCGAGAGCGTCTGGCTCTGGAGCGGTCCGAGATCCTGGATCTCGGAAAGCAGGATGCCAAGCCCATCGCCCACGCGGCTCCCCAACTCGTCGTCGGTCATGTAGAAGTGCCACAGCATCCGCTCCTGGACCGGCCGGGCCGCCTGGCTGATCAGGGTGACGAAGTTGCCGATCAGGTCGTCCTTCTCCCACTGTTCCAGCAGCTGGTAGCGCTGACCCGCCTGCAGGTAGTCATTCGTGAGGGGAATCCGTTTCCGGGTGAGCCTGCCGGTGATCTCCGGTCCTTCCTCATCCGGGGTGGGATAGTGGCCTTCACGCAGCCCGCCGGTGATCGAGGGCTCGTAATTCACCGAGGGGTTCTGGCCCGGCCCGGCATCCGTGTCGAAGGACATCTGTCCGCCGCGCTGATTGGTGGCGACAGGCGCATTCTTCGCTGAGTTCACCGGCAGCTGCAGGTAGTTGGGACCGACACGGTAGCGCTGCGTGTCGCTGTAACTGAAGGTCCGGCCCACCAGCATCTTGTCGTCCGAGAAGTCGAGTCCGTCCACCAGCACGCCGGTGCCGAAGGACAGCTGCTCGTTCTCATTGTGGTGGTCGGTCACATTCCGGTTCAGGGTCATGGTGCCCACGAGCTTCGGTTCGAAGTCCTGCTCCGGCCAGGTCTTCGTGTCGTCGAGCGGGTCGAAGTCCAGTTCCGGGTGGTCGCCGTCGTCCATCAGCTGGACGTATAGGTCCCACTTCGGATAATTCCCCTGCTCGATGGCCTCGTAAAGGTCCTTCGAGGCATGCCCGAGGTCGTTCGCCTGGATGTTCGCGGCATCGGCTTCGGTGAGGCTCTTCACTCCCTGGTGCGGTTGCCAGGTGTATTTGACCAGCTTGGTGCCACCCTCCGCGTCAATCCATTTGTAGGTATTCACCCCGAAGCCCTGCATGTGCCGGTAGTCGGCCGGGATGCCGCGGGGGCTGAAGAGGTTGATGAGCATGTGCATCGATTCCGGCGTCTGCGACATGAAATCGAAAATGCGGCCGGGCTCCTGGCGGAACGTCACCGGGTCAGGTTTGAGGGAGTGGATGACGTCGGGGAACTTGATGGCGTCGCGGATGAAGAACACCGCAAGGTTGTTGCCCACGAGATCCCAGTTGCCGTCCTCGGTATAGAACTTGACGGCGAAGCCACGGGGATCACGTGCCGCTTCGGAGGAATCACGTCCGCCGATCACCGTGGAGAAACGGATCGCCACCTCCGTCTTCTTGCCGGGCTCGTTGAACAGCTTCGCCCTCGTGTACTTCGTGACAGGTTCGTCGCCCCACTTCCCGGTGGCCTCGAACTCGCCGAAGGCGACCGCTCCGCGGGCGTGGACCACCCGTTCGGGGATGCGCTCGCGGTCGAAGTGGCTGATCTTCTCGAGGAACTGGTAGTTCTCCAGTGTCGCGGGCCCGCGGGCTCCGATGGTTCTCGAGTTCTGGTTGTCATAGACCTGGTGCCCCTGGCGATTGGTCAACACGGGGCGGTCATCACCCTCTGCGGGCGGCTGGCTTGCTACATCTGTCACAGCGTTCTCCTTTGATTACAGAAGCATTGGTCCTGGTGGCTTTCGGTGCCGATCGTGCCTTCGACGCTAGCGAACGCCTGCTTGGTCAGCAACCTTGGTATCCGTTTTGCAAGGGACTGCTTGACAGGGCTCGATGCTAGGGTGGTCCCGTTCTGAACCATGAGGCAGGAAGCCCCCAATGACAGCGCCGCGACCGGAGTTCCCTGTCCTGATGCCCGGGAAAATCACGGCCTTTGCAGCGTTCGCAGCTGTTCATCTGCTCTTTTTTGCGCTCCTCCTTCCGTACTTCTCCGACGGAACCACGTACGGAGACGTGGTTCTCTACCGCCATTGGGCGCTCCACGGGCTCACCACGGGAAGCTGGCAGGGCATCGACACGGCCTGGGTCTACCCGGTGGGCGCGATGCTCCCGATGGTTCTTCCTGCACTCGCAGGGCCGGAGTTCTACATGCTCGCGTGGTTCCTCCTCTGCACGGCGCTCAACTTCGGCGCTGTGCGGATGCTGCTCACCAGCCGCACCGCGGGCTATGGCTGGCAGGCTGCCTGTCTGTGGATAGCTCTGACGGCGATCCTCGGTCCGCTGTCGTTCTCGCGGGTGGACGGAATCGCCGGGCCGTTGGTGGTCATGGGGCTCCTTCTCGCCGGGGGGCGGCCCCTCGTCGCGTCGGTGATTCTTTCGGCGGCCACCTGGATCAAGGTGTGGCCGGCCGCCGCGGTACTCGCACTGCTGGTCGTCAGCAAGGCGAGGGTGGGGGTTTTCCTCGCCGGCGCCGCTGTTTCTGCAGCCATCGCCGCAGGAGTTGTTGCAGGCGGAGGAGCACAGCACCTGTTCGGCTTCGTCGCGGCCCAAGGGGAGCGCGGCATGCAGCTGGAAGCACCGCTGAGCACTCCCGGGCTCTGGCAGGCAGTAATCAGCGGGGGAACATCCGTGGTGTTCAATGACCAGATCGACACCATGGAGATCCGCGGCTCATTGGCTGGCACAGTCGGATCCCTGATGAATCCGCTGTTGTGCGGAAGCCTGGTGTTGATCGGTGCGCTTCTGATGGCGGCACTGCGGACCGGGGCCGACCGCGGACGGCTGCTGGTCACTGGAACGCTGGCTCTCATCGGCGCGATGATCGTCTTCAACAAGGTGGGTTCCCCGCAGTTCATGATCTGGCTTGCCGCGGCGGTTGCCGTGGGGGTCGCGACCAGGGGTCGGGAATGGACGGTTCCCGCAGTCCTGATGGTCGGAGTCAGCCTCCTGACCACGCTGGTCTATCCGATCCTGTACGTGCAGCTCTACCGCGATCTGGACCCGGGTGTCGCGCTTCTGCTGTCCCTGAGGAACCTGCTGGTCGTCGTTGTCTTCTGTTGGGCGGTCCGGGAACTCCTTCAGCTCAGGCGTCGCTCCGGTGCCTCTCCTGCCCTGCATACGTCCTGAGAAGTTCCCTTGCCTGTACGGCACCGCCGGGTTCCTGCCGTAGCGCGCTGTCCATGCCCTCCACCTTCGACGCACCGGCGGGAAACGGCGGAAGAAGCGGAACATCCGGATCGGTGACGAATTCAAGAAGGAACGGCCGATCGGAACTGAATGCGTCAGCCCAGGCCGCGGCGACCTGCTGCGGATCCTCGATCCGCCTGCCGCCCAGGCCGAGGAGCCGCGCATAGCCTGCGTAGTCGACGTCGGGCAGTGCCTGGCTTGCCGGAAACCGTGGTTCGCACTCCATCTCCCGTTGCTCCCAGGACACTTCGGCGAGGTCGCCGTTGTTGAGCACGCACACGATGAAACGGGGATCCTCCCAGTCCCTCCAGCGCCGGCTCACCGTGATGAGTTCCGCCATCCCCGCCATCTGCATCGCACCATCACCGCTGATCACCACCACCGGGCGGTCCGGCCGTGCCAGCTTTGCAGCGATGCCGTAGGGAACGGAACAGCCCATGCAGCCCAGGGTGCTCGAAAGATGGGCGGGGACTCCCCGCGGCAACCTGAAGTGCCGCGCGTACCAGTAGACCGAACTGCCGACGTCGACCGCCACCCGGGCGTTGCCGGGCAGGTGATCGTTCAACTCATGGAGGACCCGCTCGGGATTGAGGGGAGTGGCCGGCGTCATCGCGCGCTCAAGGGTGAGGGCGCGCCATCTACGCACCTGGGCTTCGACGTCCGCACGCCAGGCGCGGTCCTGCTTGCTGTGCAGGAGCTGGGTCAGCGCGGCGAGGGTCTCCGCGGCGTCTCCGGAAAGGGCGATTTCCACCGGATAGCGGTTGCCGATAGCCTGCGGATCAATGTCGATCTGCACCGCCCGCGCCTGCCCCGGTGCCGGGTAGTACTCGGTCCACGGGTCATTCGAGCCGATGATCAGTAGGGTGTCGCAGTGGCTCATCAGGTAGGCGCTCGCGCTGGTGCCCAGATGCCCCATGGTTCCCGTGGCGTGGCCGAGGTCCTCATCGACGAACGGCTTGCCGAGCAGGCTGGTAGTGATGCCGGCACCCAGGCTTTCGGCGATTGCCAGTACTTCCTGCTGCGCCTTCGACGCCCCCTGGCCCACGAGGAGGGCCACTTTCGATCCGCTGTTCAGCAGCGCGGCGGCGTCGTGCAGTTCCTGTTCCCGTGGGAGCAGGCACCCCTGGCTCCAGACGGGGGACGACGGCACCACGCCGTGTTTCTGCGGGGTCACCGGGGCCGGCGCCTGCTGGATGTCATGGGGCAGGATGACGACGGCGGGCGCGCGCATCGCGAGCGCGGCCTTGAATGCCCGGTCCAGCACCATCGGGAGTTGCTCGGGATCGGCGATCTGCTGCTGGAATGCTGTTGCGACATCCTTGGTCAGGCCCAGGAGGTCGATTTCCTGTTGGTAGCCGGAGCCGAGAACGGTCCGGCTTTGCTGGCCGATCAGCGCAACAACGGGAACGCTGTCCAGCTTGGCGTCGTACAGGCCATTGAGCAGGTGGACTGCCCCGGGACCCTGCGTGGCGGTCACTACGCCCACGCCGCCGGTGTACTTCGCATGCCCCACCGCCATGAAGGCGGCCGCTTCCTCGTGCCGGGCCTGGATGAACTCGGGGCTGCCCGAGCGGCGGAGCGCTCCCAGCAGCGGATTGATCCCGTCACCGCTGTAACCGAAGATCCGGTCCACTTTCCACAGCCGGAGTCTTTCGACGAGGAAATCCGCTGCTGTTCGCTGCTCCACTATTCCGCCGCAGGGACGTCCGGCCCCGTCGGCCATCGAAGGAGCGCTGCAATGGAGCGGGAATCGAGCGCACCCGAAGGGTAGAGGCTGACCTTGGCGTCCGTCAGTGCCACAGCACGTAGCATGCCCGCGAGGGCCGGAACCTTGCCGATGACACCGGCACCCGCGGTGTCGGCCTCGGAAAGAGCAACCCAGGGAGCGGCATCGAGCGCCAGGACCGTCTGGCCGTCCAACGAGGGCGTCTCGAGGAGCAGTGTGTCCACCTGGCCCTGCTGGAGCGCAGTAATCACCGGACCGGTTCCGACGGCGGTGGTGCGGGTGGCCTGTCCCTCGTGCTCCGCCAGGGTCTCCAGAAGCATGCGCTGCCGGTCGGCCATCACCAGGGCGACCAGTTCCTGCACCTGGAGGGCGAAGGTCTTTTCGTCAGCTCCCGCAGCACGGGTGTTGCTGTCGATGATGCTGAGCTTGCGGCGGGTCTCCTCGGAAACCTGGTCCGCCACGAGCTGGCGGGCGCGGATATCACCTGCGACGATCACGAGCTGCGCCCGGTTTTCCCTGGCGACGCGGTCGATTTCGGCGGCGACGTCGCCCGCGTTCATCTTCCACACCTTTTCCGCGTGCTGCTGGAACCGGCGATGGGACCAGCCTCCCCCCTGGACCTTGCGCGAGTGCTCCATATCGCCATCGATATGGGATTCGGGTTCTCCTCCGGTGGGCCTCGAGGAGTCGCCGTCCGCATACCGCAGGTACACCTCGCCACCGCCGTGGCCCACCTCGGCGATGACGTAAGCAAAGTCTTCAGGGCAGTGACGCACCAGGGGGGAAAGGTCCGGCACGGAAGCCACAGCGGTCACCGGCATCATGACCATCTCACCGGGGAGGAATTCGTCGACAACCGCTTCGCCACCGTGGATCAGGATGAACCGGGCCAAGGGATCCGGCATTCCTTTGGCCGTGCTCGCCAGCGTTGACGCGGCCGCGGCGATGTCATTCTTCGGTGCTCCCGCAGCCTCCATGCTGTCGGCGACATTCCGCGGCAACACGTCATCGCTTCGGAGTGAATCCACAGTGCCCGTGCTCCCGTCCACGTAAATGGTGGTCCATGGACCCTGGAGGCTGTACAGGTGCTTGTGGTCGATCAGTGCTTGCGTCATGGGCAACCCCTGCTCTCTTCGGTGTCGGCTTTCTTCGGTGTCGGCGAGCATCAGGCATTCGATCTTCAGCCCGTTCGGCACAAGTAAGGACACTTATGGTCTATCACCGCGGAGGGCCGCTGAGAAGCGCCGACTCCGGAAATTCTCCAATTGAAAAATGGGGGAGCGAAGGGGCACGCTGCGCGAGTAGCGTAACTGCTATGACTCAGGTTCCAACGAATTTCCCGCCGGCCTACGTCGAGTACCTCAGCACCGTCGACGAAGGCTTCCGTGAAACCGTTCTGATGGCGATGAAGCAGTCGGTCGCCGAGGGCCTTCACGGCATTCTGGTGAACAGCCGGGTGGCCCATCATCGCCAGGCCGAAGTTTCGGAGACAGTGCCGTACGGGCAGGTCATCGACGCTGTCCACTAGGCCGCAGGACATGCCCGTACAAACCCGGGGCAGGGCTTCGCGTGCACGGCGGGTCGCTTCGGCGTGCTGCGCAGGCGGGGGTACGTTCCTGCTGGCCGGAACTGCCCATGTTCTGTCCGGTGGATCCCTTCCCGCCCCCGAGCTCCTGACCGGACTCGCCGTCCTGACCGCTTTGGCAGCGACGATACTATCTGTCCGCAGGCTCCCCACCTGGGCGGTTCTGGCTCTGTTCGCGATTTCCCAGCAGGTACTCCATGGCGCGTTCACCGGTCTGGCCGTCGGCGGCGCATCCGGCGCGACGGGGGTGCCCGAGGCGGAGATATCCGATCACCATGAGACACCGGTGCCGGTCCCGGCGGGTGGCGCCGCAGGGCACTCGCCCGAGGCAATGATTCTGCTGCATGCCCACGCGGCTGCCGCGCTCCTGGCCGGACTGCTCGTGGTGCGCTGGTCCGCGATGGCGGCTTGGATCCGGTCCGCAAAAGCGACCGCCCCCGAAGGAGGCGGTCGCCGAGGTGCAGTGCGGGGCCGGCAGGCCTAGTTCCGGCTGAGCGCCTCGTCGTAGAACGGGTAGTCGGTGTAGCCCTCGGCGCCGGTGCTGTAGAAGGTGGCCGGGTTGGGCTCATTCAGTGGAAGGTCATCCTGCCAGCGGCGGACCAGGTCCGGATTGGCAATGGCCGGACGACCGACGACCACCGCGTCACCCACGCCGTCATCGAGGATGGCGAGCGCCTCCTCGCGGGTGGTGATGATGCCGAAGCCGCTGTTGATCAGCATGGGCCCGTCGAAGCGTCGACGCAGGTCCTGGATGAAAGCACCTGCGGGCGCGGCATGGAGGACGCTGAGGTAGGCGAGCTTCAGGGGAGCGATGCCGTCCACAAGGGCACCGTAGGTGGCTTGGACGTCGTCCAGTTCCGTCTCCAGCGCGTCCTGGATGTTGTGGGCCGGGGAGATCCGCAGACCCACCTTTTCCGCGCCGATCGCTTCGGCCACCGCGTGGGTGAGCTCGACGACGAAGCGTGCACGGTTCTCGGGTGCTCCGCCGTACTGGTCGTTGCGCTGGTTGGACTCGGGGGAGAGGAACTCGTGGAGCAGGTAGCCGTTGGCTCCGTGGAGCTCCACGCCGTCGAACCCGGCGTTCACGGCATTTCGTGATGCAGTGACGAATTCCGCGATGATCGACGGCAGCTCGTCCGTGGCCAGGGCGTGCGGGACCGGATATGGCTTCTTGCCCTTGGAGGTGCGGGTCTCACCGGCGATGGCGATGGCACTGGGCGCAACCACCTCGTATCCGCCGTTGGTGTCTTCGTGGGTGACGCGTCCGGCATGCATCACCTGGGCAACGATGCGTCCGCCCCCGGCATGCACGGCGTCGGTGACATTCCTCCATCCGGCCAGCTGCTCTGGGGTGACGAGGCCCGGCTGGCCGGGGAACCCCTGGCCGGCATGGCTGGGGTACGTGCCCTCGCTGACGATCAGGCCGAGGGAGGCCCGCTGGCGATAGTGCTCGACGACGAGGGGGCCGGGGATGCCCTCACTTCCCGAGCGCACGCGGGTGAGGGGTGCCATGACGACGCGGTTGGCCAGCGTCATCTCGCCGAGGGTCAAAGGGGAGAACAGTTTCATGGGAGCTCTTTCCGTAAATGCCGGGGCCTGTGGTGTTCCTCCTTTCGCCAACCAAGCACCTCCACGGAGTATTCCGGATGTGGCCTGTTCCACTTGTCCCCCAGGCTCGTCCCCGCTGGCTTGTCCCTGCCGGGGCGGATTGCCTCCGCCTATCGGACGTCCTCTTCGTCGAGGTGGCTCAGAGGCGCACCGCCGCGGTTGGCAGGATCATCGCTGGCGTCGACGTCGTCCTCCTCCATCATTCCGAAGTCGACGTCGGCTGCGGCCTCGCCGAGCATCGGCTCACCCGGCGGAATCTGCTCCTCACCCTGCTCGTAACGGGATTCGGCAGTTTCCTCGCGGAGGGTCTGGTCGCTGAGGTAGCCTTCCTCGCCGATCTGCGCCGCTGCCGGGTCGTCCTGCAGCAACGGATCCTCCTGCCAGCGGTCCGGATTGTTCTCTGCGGCCTCCGGGTAATCGTCCGGATTCCCCTCGAGCACCGGGTCGAATGCTTCCGGGGCCAGCGAATCATTCGCCACCTCGGGCTCTGCGCCTACGATCGTGAGTTCCTCATCGGGCAGGTTCTGCTCAGTCATGGTTGCGCCTTTCGTCGGTCGAACGCGTTCACTTCGTTACTAAGCCTACTGATCATCTTCCGGAAGGGACAACCGGTCAGAGGTGGTCCCGCCAACTGTGCTGCGGATCGAATCCGAGGACGCGCCGCGCCTTGTCGATCGAGAGCAGGGTTTCATGCTGTCCCACCTCGCGAACCATCTCGACGCCGGGAAATACTTCAGCCGCCAGATCGGCACTGGAGCGGCTCATCACGGTATCGGCGGCCGCGATGAGGAAGCGGTCGAACCCCGGACCCGCGGACTCGAGGGCACGCAACACCGCCTGGGCGCCGTCCCGGCCATCGATATACCCCCACAGGTTCCACTTCCGCAGGGTGGCGTCGGCGTCGAACGACGGAAAGGCGGCATAGTCCTCAGGGTCCATCACATTGGAAAAGCGCAGTGCCGTGATGCTCAGCTCGGGGTCCCAGCGCGTCAGCTCGATCGCCAACTGTTCCTCGAGGTGCTTCACGAGCGAGTAGGTGCTCTCCGGCCGTGCCGCATACTCCTCATCCACGGGGATGTAGGGCGGATCGACGTCGAAGGGCAGGCCCTGGACGGTCTCGCTCGAGGCGTAGACCACACGCTTGATGCCAGCCCTCCTGCAGGCCTGGAAAACGTTGTAGGTGGACATCATGTTGTTGGAGAAGGTCGCAACGTCGGCGTGGATGCCCGGTGCCGGGATGGCGGCGAGGTGCACCACGGCGTCGAATCCGTCGGAGCGGTCGTCCACACCCATCAGGGCGTCGACCACCTGGCCGTAGTCCCGCAGGTCGATGCGCAGGAACTCCGGGCCGCGTTCGCCGTGCTGGTCCAGCTCAAGGACCAGGTGCCCCGCCCCCCGCAGTCCCCGGGTGACGCTGCGTCCGAGCTTGCCGGTGGCGCCGGTCACCGCGACCCGCAGAGCCGCCATCAGGCGGGCCGCGAATCGGGGGATTTCGTTTTCGAGACGTCCGCCTCGGCCAGGGAGCCGATGGCATCGTCGATCGCCGTCATCACGTCGGATTCGAGGACGACGCCGGCCGCCGCCGCGTTCGACTCGACCTGTTCCGGCCGTGAGGCACCGATGATCGCCGAGGCGACGTTCCGGTTCTGCAGGGTCCAGGCGATGGCGAGCTGCGCCATGGTGAGGCCGACACCGTCGGCGATGGGTCGGAGCTTCTGCACGCCGGTCAGGACGTCGTCGTCCATCCACCGCTTGATCATGTCGGCGCCGCCCTTGTCGTCGGAGGCGCGGGTGCCCTTTTCCGGCTGTTGCCCCGGCTGGTATTTTCCGGTCAGCACGCCCTGGGCCACCGGCGACCACACGATCTGCGACAGACCGAGTTCCTCGGAGACGGGTACCACCTCGCCCTCGATGACGCGCCACAGCATCGAGTACTGGGGTTGGTTCGAGATCAGCTGGATGCCGAGTTCCTTCGCGAGGGCCGAGCCGTCGCGAATCTGCTGAGCCGTCCATTCGCTGACGCCGATATAGAGCGCCTTGCCCTGGCGGACCACGTCGGCGAAGGCCTGCATGGTCTCTTCGAGCGGCGTTTCGAAGTCGTAGCGGTGTGCCTGGTAGAGATCCACGTAGTCGGTCTGCAACCGCTCCAGGGAGCCGTTGATCGACTCCAGGATGTGCTTGCGGGAGAGCCCTGCGTCGTTGTGTCCCTTGGGTCCGGTGGCTCCCCACACCTTGGTGAAGATCTCAAGGGATTGGCGACGCTCACCCTTCAGCGCCTCACCGAGCACCGTCTCCGCGGCGGTGTTCGCGTACACGTCCGCCGTGTCGAAGGTGCTGATGCCGACATCGAGCGCCGCGCGCACGCACCGGGTGGCGACGTCGTTCTCCACCTGGGAGCCGTGCGTCAGCCAGTTGCCGTAGGTGATCTCCGAAATTTTGAGTCCGCTGTTTCCAAGGTATCTGAAGTCCATGCCTCCGATGCTAGCCATGCAGGCGCACCCCGCATAGCGTGCGGAGGGGAGCCGGACCTCCCCGAAAACCGTGGTACAGCGGAGCGGCAATGAGGTTTGCCGGGCCCGTACCCGGTACAGTTGACTGCGTTCTTCCCGCTGGTACCCCGCCATTGATCGTCCTGCGCGTTCCAGGCCGCACCCCACTGATAGAGGAAATTTGGTCAACTTCACGGCGCGGTTCGCCACAAACGCAGAGCGCGAGAACTGGGATTCCCATGTGACGGCCAACCCTGCCGGCGGCAACGTCCTGCAGTCCGCCTCCTTCGCCGAGGTGAAATCCCACCACGGGTGGAAGCCGCTGTTCCTGGTGCTCCAGTCGGAAGACTATTCGAGCTACAACCTCGTGCTGGAGAAGTCATTCCCCGTCCTGGGGCGGCTCTGGTACCTCATCAAGGGGCCGGCAGTCGAGACAGCCGACCAGATGCCCGCAGCGGTTGACGCCATCCGGGAGTTCATCGCCCGCTCGAAGCTCCCGGTTTTCGCGGTAAAGATCGAGCCGGACATCGAGGACACCCCGGAAGCCCGGGACATCTTCCGGGGGGCCGGTCTCCAGAAAACCTTCGACCTGCAGCCCAATGACCACACCGCCATCCTCGAGACCACGGCGGAGCCGAACCAGCTGCTGCGCAACCTCCATTCGCGGGGAAGGAATGCCGTGCGGCGGGCCATCCGTGAGGGCGTCGAAGCGCACCGGGTGGAGCCCACCGAGGAGAATTTCCGCATCATGTACGGCCTGATGTCCCATATAGAGGACCGGTCAAGCGCGCGGCTGCGTTCCTTCGAGTACTACAGCAGGTTCTGGAACAATTTCGCGAAGGCGGGCCAGGGCCGGTTGTACTTCGTCTACGAGGACGGCGAGGCATCAGTAGGTGCCTTCGTACTCAACTACGGAACCAAGGGAACCTACAAGGACGGCGGGTCGAAACCCGGGCGTTCCCAGTATGGCGATTCCCATCTGCTGCAGTGGACCGCGATCAACGATCTCCGGACCGAGCACGGCATCGTGGAGTACGACTTTTGCGGGACGCCACCCAGTGACAAGCTCAAGGACCCGTCCCACCCCCACCACGGCCTCGGACTGTTCAAGACGAGCTTCACCAAGACCGTGACCGATTTCATCGGGTGCTACGACGCCGTGATCAGTCCCCGGAAGTACCGCCTGTGGAATATCGCCGGGGAACGCGTTGCACGGCAGGTCTATTGGCGGCGCCACCACCAGCCGTTTTACTGAGCGGGCAGCCCCGAGGGGAGAAACACGCACAAGGGGTTTAACCATGAAAGACGGCACTGGGCCCGGAGACGGCCATTCGCCCACCACCAATCCTTCGCCGATGGCGGAGTCGCTGCCGGTCATCCAGCGGCCCTTCGACCCGTCCGACGCCGAGAAGGAGAAGTTGGCGGCGACTCCGCGCTCGGAAGTGAAACCGAAGATCCAGCCCGCCTCGCGGCCGCCAAGGGCGCCGAAGGTGCAGCAGAAAGCGGCACCGAAGGCCCGGCAGCGGCAGCCGGGCTCCCGCCCCACCGATGCGTTGCCGACCACGCCGCGGGCCGTCCGCCCGGACCGGTCCAACGCCGCTGCGCGCAACATGCTGAGGCGGCTCGTCCAGGGGGAGGCGCCTCCCACCCAGGCGATGAGCATTGTGGAGCGGCTTGCCGGAAGCCCCTATGCGAACCCGATGGTCCAGGCCGCCGGGCCCGACGCGAGCGTCCGCAAGACCCTCGATTTTGCCCTGAGCCTCGCCGAGACGATGTTCCGGTACGGGGCAGGGGCCCTCGAAGTCGAGACGAGCATCATCGCGGTCACGGCAGCTTTCGGCGTGGACCACGTGGAAGTGGACATCACCAACCAGTCGGTGGTCCTCAACTACTCGGCCAAGGACCAGACGCCCACCACCGTGCTGCGCGTGGTGCGTTCGTGGACCAACAACTACGCCGGCCTCACCGCCATCCACCAGCTGGTCTCCGATATTGCCGACGGCGGAGTATCACGTCCGGAAGCAAGCCAGCGGCTCGAGATCATCACCAGGCGGCCCAAGCCCTTCCCCCGCTGGATGGTCACGGCGGCCTTCGGTATCTTCGCCGCCGCGATCGTGGGTTTCATCGGCGGAGGACCGCTCGGTTCCCTCCTGGGACTGGGCAGCTGCATCCTCGTGGATCTGCTGTCCCGCCAGCTCGGCAAGTGGCGCGTTCCGGAGTTCTTCGCCGTGGCGACGTCGGCCGGAATGGTCACCCTGATCGCCATGCTTTTCTGGTGGCTGGAGCTGCCGATCGCGCCCTCGCTGGTGGTAGTGGGCGGAATCCTGCTCCTCCTTCCCACCGGGCGCCTGGTCTCAGCCACGCAGGACGCCATCAACGGATTCCCCGTGACCGCTGCAGGCCGCTATCTCTCAGCCGTCCTGGTGTTCGGTGGAGTGGTCTCGGGCATCGCCGTAGCCCTGGTCGTCGGTTCCATGATCGGCATTCCGCCGCTCGACATCCTGCAATCCCCTGGAACCGTCTATCCGTGGCCAGTGGTGGCTGTCCTCGTCTTCATCGCCGTGGCGATGATCTGCGTCTCCGAGCAGACCGACGTCAAGCTCGTGGTCCCGACAGGCCTGGTCGGTGTTGCCGGATACCTGTTGTGGATCTCCCTCGTCAATGCGGGGGTGGGATACCGCCTGGCGCCGGCGCTCGCCGCGGTGCTGATTGGAGGACTCGCGCGGATCGTCGCGCTACGGATGGGGGCGCCGCAGCTGGTGGTGGCGGTGCCCGCGGTCATGTTCCTCTATCCGGGGCTGACGATCTTCCGGTCGATGTACTCCCTGACCCTCGATCCGGTGATGGTGAACGACGGCGCGATCGGGCTCTTCAATGCACTCACCGTGATCCTCGCCATCGCGGGTGGAGTGGTGCTCGGTGACAACCTCGCGAGACCTTTCACCCAGGGACTCAGCAGCAACGAGCGACAGCGGAGCCGTCGTCGCTGAGCTGACTCGCGACGGTTCCTGGTTCAGCTGCCGAGCCAGTCGACCGGTTCGGTGCCCTGCAGCCGTAATAGTTCGTTCACCCTGCTGAACGGCCGGGACCCGAAGAACCCCCGTGACGCCGACAACGGGCTGGGATGAGCGGATTCCACCGTCGGGGTATCGCCGAGCAGGGGCTTCATCTTCAACGCATCCCTGCCCCACAGGACGGCCACGAGCGGCCCGCCCCGGGCCATGAGGGCCGTCAGCGCGGCATCGGTCACTTCCTCCCAGCCCAGGTTCCGGTGTGAGGCCGACTCGCCGGCCCGCACGGTCAGTACCCGGTTCAGCAGCAGGACACCCTGCTCCGACCAAAGGGAGAGATCACCGGAGGCCGGTACTGTTCGGCCGAGGTCCGATGACAGTTCCCGGTAGATGTTGACAAGACTCCGCGGCAGGGGCTTCGTCCTGGGATCGACGGCGAACGCAAGACCCACCGAATGGCCCACGGTGGGATAGGGGTCCTGCCCCACGATGACCACCTTGACCTTCGCCAGCGGATAGCTGAAGGCGCGGAGGATGTTCGGGGGCTCCGGAAGAATCCGCTGCCCGGCGCGGACGTCCCTGGTGAGGATTCGGGCGAGGCGGTGCAGCGCCGGCTCCACAGGATGAAGAGCCTCGGCCCAGTCAGGGGCCATCAACTCCCTGATAGGAGTCGGAGCGGCGAAGGAGAAAGGGCTGACGCCAAGGCCATCGTCGGATTCCATGGTTCCATTCTCGCCGATCAGACGTGGGCAGACCCTTCAAATGACACTGTTGAAATTCGCAACTACCATGGATAGGTGGTCCTGCCAGAGGCAGTGACGGGAATTCCTGTAATGGACGGATTGGGGCGGTGGAGTCGATGGGTGAAGCACTGGGTGCGTCGGGCAACCCGCCTTCACCTACCGATGCACTCGTTCTCGAGGACCGCGACCGGCGCATGCTCGCACTCGAACGTGAATGGTGGAAATACTCGGGCGCGAAGGAACAGGTGATCCGGGAGCTTTTCAACATGTCAGCCACCCACTACTACCAAATTCTCAATGCGCTGATCGACACGGAGGCGGCGCTCGCGCACGACCCGATGCTTGTCAAAAGGCTGCGTAGACTTCGTTCAACCAGGCAGCGTGCCCGCTCGGCACGCCGGCTCGGCGTCGACATCTGACCAGCAGCCAAGGACCGCACACGCATATGACGAAATATCCCGCGGACGAGTTCGACGAAGTTCCGATCAGCGTCGATCGGCAGGGAGTCCACCGTGAGCGGTTGATGCCCGACCGTTCCAGTGGACTCGCGCTGAAGATCCTCGTGGGAGTGCTTGCGTTGCTCGTGGGACTCGCCGCCTACTTTCTGCTTCCCCGGCTCGGGTTGGAGGCGGGGCCCAGCGGCAGCACCGCTTCGGCAGCGGACGCCTCCGGGATCCCTACCCCGGATTCGGATCCTGCAGAGGCGGGCTCCGGGGAATCTGCGTCAACCTTCCCGGCGCCTGCACCGGGGGAAGCCTCCCCGGGTGCAGTTGACAGAAGCCAGGGCCTCAACGTGCTCAACGCCACCGGAACAGTAGGGCTCGCCACGACCGCGGCCGGCCGCCTCGCGGCGGAGGGATGGTCCGGGGCGATTGCCGGCAACTGGGCCGGGCCGCCGGTTCAGGCGTCCACGGTTTTCTACGGCGGCGCCGACCAGCAGCCCGCCGCCCAGGAACTCGCCGCTGACCTCGGCATCGCAACCGTGATGGCCAGCCCCGACGCCGCGCCGCTGATCACGGCGGTGCTTGGACCGGACTTCCGATAGGAACCCTCGCCCGGTCGGCCGGCAATGGTCCCGGACGGTGTGTTACTCCTTCGGCGTATTACTCCTTGAGGGGGATGCCGCGTGCGTCCCTGCTGAACGACTGTGCTCCCACGAGGATCAGAATGCCCTCGATGAACCCCCAGAGCGCTCCGAATCCGAAGGTCACGAAGGTGACGATGATCTGCACGACGCCGATGGTGGTATAGCCCAGATAGAAACGGTGGATGCCGAGCGATCCCAGGAGGATGCCGAGCAGCCCTGCAACGAGCCGTGATTTCTGTTCGGGGTACCCCTGACCGTAGCGGCCCTGTTGATACGGGCCCTGCTGGTAAGGATTCGGCTGGTACGGGCCGTGCTGGTATTGATTCGGTGGGTACTGATTAGGCTGTCCGGGGTACCCCTGACCGTGGGGACCCTGCTGCTGGTAGGGATCAGGTTGCTGCGGAGCTGACCCGTACGAGCCGGGCTGGTGGACGCCGGAGGGGTCGAAACCGGACGGATACGGCTCTCGTGGCCGACCGGCGTCCGGTGGTGACCCGGGTTCGGGCTGCTTCCTCCCGTCCGGCTCCGAAAAGGGGTCCGGCTGGTGCTCTGGGTTCGTTGACACTGCGCTCCTCCTGTTGTGCTGTCCGACCCCAACCTATGCCTCCTTCATGCCGCACGCCATCGGGTAGGTCCCTGTCTTTTTCCGGAGCGGCTCAGGGACGGCCCGGGGGCGTCACCACCGCGATCCCGGCTTGCACTCGCCCTGCCGGAGTGCTAATTATTGAGTTAGCACTCGGGCCGGTTGACTGCTAAGCAGTGGGTACCGGGTGAAGCAGGCAGACCTCTGTGGTGAGGGTGAACGCCGGGACGTAAAGAGATCGTTCCCGGCCCATCCCGTCCGTCGCGGGCATCGCAGATCGGTAGGCATTCGTATGCTGACATGCATAACCGTCCCCGAAAGGACCTAAGCCGTTATGGCCAAGATCATTTCTTTTGATGAAGAGGCCCGTCGCGGCCTCGAGCGTGGATTGAACATCCTCGCTGACGCCGTCAAGGTAACGCTCGGCCCACGCGGCCGCAACGTCGTCCTCGAGAAAAAGTGGGGCGCCCCCACGATCACCAACGATGGTGTTTCCATCGCCAAGGAGATCGAACTCGACGACCCGTTCGAGAAGATCGGCGCCGAGCTGGTCAAGGAAGTTGCGAAAAAGACCGACGACGTCGCCGGCGACGGCACCACGACCGCCACCGTCCTCGCGCAGGCTCTCGTCAAGGAAGGCCTCCGCAACGTAGCAGCCGGTGCCGATCCCCTGAGCCTCAAGCGCGGTATCGAGAAGGCAGTTGCCGCCGTCACCCGGGAGCTCCTGGCTTCCGCCAAGGAAATCGAGACCAAGGAGGAAATCGCGGCCACGGCTTCCATTTCCGCCGGTGACACGCAGATCGGTGACCTCATCGCCGAAGCACTCGACAAGGTGGGCAAGGAAGGCGTCATCACCGTCGAGGAATCCAACACCTTCGGCCTCGAGCTCGAGCTGACCGAAGGCATGCGCTTCGACAAGGGTTACATCTCCGGTTACTTCGTCACCGACGCAGAGCGCCAGGAGACGGTCCTCGAGGATCCCTACATCCTGATCGTCAACTCGAAGATCTCGAACGTCAAGGACCTCGTTGCCGTCCTCGAGAAGATCATGCAGTCCGGCAAGCCGCTGCTGATCATCGCCGAGGACGTCGAGGGCGAGGCTCTCGCCACGCTCGTCGTGAACAAGATCCGCGGCACGTTCAAGTCCGTTGCCGTCAAGGCTCCAGGCTTCGGCGACCGCCGTAAGGCCCAGCTGGCCGATATCGCCATCCTCACCGGTGGCCAGGTCATCGCCGAGGAAGTCGGCCTCAAGCTCGAGAACGCCACGCTCGACCTGCTCGGCACCGCCCGCAAGGTGGTTGTCACCAAGGACGAGACCACGATCGTCGAAGGTGCCGGCGACGCCGACGCCATCGCCGGCCGTGTGGCCCAGATCCGCGCCGAGATCGACAACTCCGACTCCGACTACGACCGCGAGAAGCTGCAGGAGCGCCTGGCCAAGCTCGCCGGCGGCGTTGCAGTCATCAAGGCCGGAGCCGCAACCGAGGTTGAGCTCAAGGAGCGCAAGCACCGCATCGAAGATGCAGTGCGTAACGCCAAGGCAGCCGTCGAAGAGGGCATCGTTGCCGGTGGCGGCGTGGCACTGATCCAGGCCGGCGCCAAGGCATTCGCCACGCTCGACCTGACAGGTGACGAGGCAACCGGAGCGAACATCGTCCGTGTCGCCATCGACGCCCCGCTGAAGCAGATCGCCTTCAACGCCGGCCTCGAGCCGGGCGTCGTGGTGGACAAGGTCCGCGGACTGCCTGCGGGCCATGGCCTCAACGCTGCAACCGGCGTGTACGAGGACCTCCTGGCCGCCGGTGTCAATGACCCGGTAAAGGTCACGCGCTCCGCCCTGCAGAACGCGGCATCCATTGCCGGGCTGTTCCTGACCACCGAAGCCGTTGTCGCGGACAAGCCCGAGAAGGCTGCTCCCGCCGGCGGCGGCGGAGACGACATGGGCGGCATGGGCGGAATGGGCGGCTTCTAGTCCCTCCCAGCCGTTCCGCGCTGATCTGACAAAGGCGGCACCCCGAAACGGGTGCCGCCTTTTTCGTGTCGGGTTTCAGTGCAGGAACAACCTCGCGTTACTCAGTTCAGCCTCCGCATACTGGGTCGTGGCGATGGCCAGGGCTTCATTGATTCCCACCAGGGATTCCTCCACCTGTGCCTGGGTGCCGCGCCACTGCGTGATGAGCTGCTGGAAGTTCGCCGAGGCCTGTCCGCCCCACAGTGCCTCGAGTTCACGAAGTCCCGCCTGCATACTGTTCACCTCGGACTGCAGGCGGAGAATCGTGCCCTGTACCTGGCTGCTTTTCGCCGCCAGGCTGTCGGTGTCCACAGTGAAGAATGCCATCGGTCCGCTCCCGGTTCGCTAGGAAATGTCCTGTCACCCGACGGTAGGCAGTGAAGCGCCGCGGCAGGGGACCCAGCGGCAGGATGTGGACAAAGCGGCGCTCACGCATCAGCGGCAGAGGACGATTCCGACGCCGTCGACGGCAGACCGTCCGCGTGTGGAAAGCGAACCGACAGTGTGGCTCCGCCGCCGGGAGTCTCCTCGAGCCGCACCGTCCCGTCATGCTGGGCGACAAGAGCCGCCACGATAGCCAGGCCGAGGCCGGTGCCGCCGGTTTGCCGGTGGCGGGAGGAATCCGCACGGTAGAAGCGCTCGAAGACGCGGGCGGCGTCCTCCTCGGAAATGCCTGGTCCATGGTCCCGCACTTCGAGCACCGAGTTGCTGTGCCCGGACAGCACGGGTGCCACGCCGACCGCAATCTCGATGGGCGTGCCGTTCGGGGTGTATCTCAGCGCATTGGTGATCAGGTTGGCCACGACCTGCCGGATCCGTGACTCGTCCCCGATGGTCGGCGCGGGCTGGGGTTTGCCGCCGTCGAGCCCGATCACAGTGATTCGTCGGTCGGGGGCGATGGCGCGGGCGTCGAGGGCGGCGTCATTGCCCAGCACCATGAGGTCGACCGGCTTGGCGTCGAGCGGCCGCTGCTCGTCGATCCGCGCGAGCGTCAGGAGGTCCTCCACGAGCTGGCCCATGCGGATCGCCTCGCTCTCGATCCGGCCCATCGCGGCTGCCACGTCCTCGTCCTTCTCCAGGGCGCCGTGCCGGTAGAGCTCGGAGAAGCCGCGGATCGTGACCAGTGGGGTCCGGAGCTCGTGGGACGCGTCTGCGACGAAACGGCGCATCTTGCGCTCCGACGCGGTCCGCGCGGCGAAGGCCGTTTCGATATGGGCGAGCATTGCGTTGAGTGACCGGGAGAGCCTGCCGATCTCGGTAGCGGGCCGCTCCACCTTGACGCGCCGGGAAAGATCACCGGCGGCGATCGCCGCTGCAGTCCGCTCGACCCTCGCCAGGGGCCGGAATTGGCGGGTGACGGCGGCGAACGCGATCAAAGAGGCGACCGCGGTGGTCAGGAGCCCCGACGTGAAGATGATTTCGGCCGCCTCCTGGACCGAGTCATTGACCGTAGAGAGCGGGGACGCGACGGCGAGGTGCCCTTCCTGATTGTTGAAAGGAATCAGCTTCACCCGCCAGCCCTGACTCGTCGAGTGGGTGCCGGGAACCTCGAAACCACTCCGGTCGACCTGCCGGATGCGCTCCTCCGACAAGCCGTCGAGGTCCGGGGCGTCAGCGTCGTCGGGCAACTGGGTTTCCCCGATCACCTCGCCCTCCGAGTCGAGGATCGCGCCGTAGAACCGGAGGAGGGCGCCGTCGCCGGGAAGTGATGATGCGTAGAAGGTGCGTGCCACCACCTGTGCATTGGACTCGAGGTCGGTGTCCATGCGTTCGATGAGGCCGTCCCGCAGCAGCGAGACGGTGGCAAGACCGGTGATGCCGACGGCGACCGCCATCAGCAGGGTCGTGATGGCCACGAGCTGCGTCCGCAGCGAGGCCGATTTCCAGCGCCGAATCACCGGGTCGGAAACCTACCGCTTGTCGGGGGTTCGCAGCAGGTACCCCACACCGCGCTTGGTCTGGATGAGCGCGACGGCTTCAGGGTTGCGGTCGATCTTGCGCCGCAGGTAGGAGATATAGGACTCCACGATCGACGCATCCCCGTTGAAGTCGTACTCCCAGACGTGATCCAGGATCTGGGCCTTCGAGAGCACCCGGTTGGGGTTCATCATGAGGTACCGCAGCAGTTTGAATTCGGTGGGGGAAAGGTCGATCGTCTCGCCGGCCCGCCGCACCTCGTGGGCGTCGTCGTCGAGCTCGAGATCAGCCACACGGATGACGGCGTCGTCGTCGTCCATCGGCTGGGTGCGACGCAGCACCGCGCGGATGCGGGCCACCACCTCGTCGAGGCTGAAGGGCTTGGTCACATAATCGTCGCCGCCGACGGTCAGTCCGGTGACCTTGTCGTCGGTGTCGTCCCGTGCGGTGAGGAAGACGACGGGGAAGTGGCGTCCGGCCGCCCGTAGCCGCCGCGTGACGGTGAAACCGTCCATGTCCGGCAGCATCACGTCGAGCACTGCGAGGTCCGGGTTGTGGGTTTCCGCTGCGGCAAGGGCTTCACGCCCGTTCGCGGCGGCGACGACGTCGAACCCGGCAAAGCGCAGGGACGTCGAGAGCAGTTCGCGGATATTCGGTTCGTCGTCAACAACCAGCAGTTTCGCTTCGGGGCCTGTTCTCTTCACGCCTGCCATTCTTCCGCCGCTCTCTGGGAATCCGCTGGGAGTACGCTGAACGCCTCCGGCTGGCCGGCCGTCATCCGCTCAGCCCTGCGGCGTCGAGGATGCGGTAGGCGTAGCCCTGTTCGGCGAGGAAACGCTGCCGTTTGGCTGCGAAATCCTGGTCGAGGGTGTCACGGGCTACGACAGTGTAGAAGCGTGCGGCGCGCCCGTCGGCTTTCGGACGCAGCAGCCGCCCGAGGCGCTGTGCCTCCTCCTGGCGCGAGCCGAAGGAGCCGGATACCTGGATTGCGACCGAGGCCTCGGGCAGGTCGATCGAGAAGTTGGCCACCTTGGACACCACGAGGGTGCTCAGTTCGCCCTGCCGGAAGGCCTCGAAGAGCCGTTGGCGTTCCTTCACCGGGGTTTCGCCCTTGATGACGGGGGCGTCGAGGCGGGCGCCGAGATCATCGAGCTGGTCGATGTACTGGCCGATCACCAGGAGCTGTTCGCCGGAGTGCGCGGCGACAAGCTTCTCCACCACGGCCGACTTGGTGTCGGACGTGGCGCACAGCCGGTACTTGTCGCCGTCGTCGGCCATTGCATACGCGACCCGTTCATCCCGGGGGAGGTCGACGCGCACCTCCACACAGTCCGCCGGGGCGATGTACCCCTGCGCCTCGATGTCCTTCCAGGGCGCGTCGTAACGCTTCGGGCCGATGAGCGAGAAAACCTCGCCCTCCCGGCCGTCCTCGCGGACGAGGGTGGCGGTGAGCCCAAGGCGGCGCCGCGCCTGGAGGTCGGCGGTCATCTTGAAGATCGGGGCGGGCAGCAGATGCACCTCGTCGTAGACGATCAGGCCCCAGTCGTTGGCGTCGAGCAGTTCGAGGTGCGGATACAGGCCGCCGCGGCGCATGGTCAGGACCTGGTAGGTGGCGATCGTCACCGGCCGGACCTCCTTCCTGGCGCCGGAGTATTCGCCGATCTCGTCCTCGGTGAGGGAAGTCCGCTTCAACAGTTCGTCCTTCCACTGCCGGGCGGAGACGGTGTTGGTGACGAGGATGAGGGTGGTGGTCTTGCTGGTGGCCATGGCGGCGGCGCCCACGATCGTTTTTCCTGCACCGCAGGGAAGGACCACCACTCCTGATCCCCCGGACCAGAAATTCTCCATCGCAATTTTCTGGTAGGGCCGCAGCGTCCAGCCGTCCTCTTTTAGGTCGATAGGATGCGGAGTCCCGTCCACATAGCCGGCGAAATCCTCGGCGGGCCAGCCCAGTTTCAGCAGGAGCTGCTTGAGCGCTCCGCGCTGCGAGGAGTGGACCACCACGGTCTCGCCATCTATCCGGGGGCCCAGGAGGGGCTGGATCTTCTTCGCGTGAAGCACTTCCTCGAGCACGGGGTAGTCGGTGGTGCGCAGTACGAGCCCGTGCTGTGCATCCTTCTCGAGGCGGAGCCTGCCGTACCTCGACATGGTGTCCTCGATGTCGATGAGGAGTGCGTGCGGAACCGGGAACCGCGAGTACTTGAGCAGGGTGTCGAGCACATGCTCGGCGTCGAGACCTGCTGCCCGCGCGTTCCACAGGCCGAGCGGGGTGAGACGGTAGCTGTGGACGTGCTCGGGTGCGCGTTCGAGTTCGGCAAAGGCAGCGATGGCGTGCCGGGCCTCCGTTGCCAGCTCGTGGTCCACCTCCAGCAGGATGGTCTTGTCGCTCTGCACAATCAATGGACCGTCAGTCATCGGTCGGTGTTCCCTCCACTATTTCCACATCCATGACCCGGTGCACCGAGACAACTTTCTCCACCTGCTTCTGCGGGTCGTATACCCGCACCCGGCCTCCGGACACTGATAGGGGAACGAGGATCTGCCGGACCGAATTCCCCTGGCTGTCGGCAGTGCCCAGCCGCACCGGTACTTTTCGGCGGATGGCTGTCCTCAGGGTTTCGAGCCCGAGGAGAACCTCGCTCTCCTGCCCCTGTCCCGGGGAGCGGTCCACCCGGCCGGTGCCCCGGAGCCGCAGGGAGGCCAGTTGCGCTTCGATCTCCTCCTCGCTGAGCGACCACGGGTTGAGCCGTGCGCGGGAAGCCGCGATCGACGCGGACGAGGAGGACGACGGCGACTGTGGCGGTGGCGGAACGGCTGAGGCGGCGTCGTCGGGATGAGGCCCGTCCGGGGAGCGCCGCGTGCCGCGGCCCGGTGTCCCGGGGCGCACCTCGGGTGCCGGCGCGTAGCCCAGGTCGCGCAGGAGGGAGGTCAGCTCCGCGGGACTCGCCGGGGAGGCGATCACCGTCGGGGCCAGCTGGACGAGCCCGAGGGCGGCCGCGCGCGGGTCGGCAAGCAGTGCGGCCACGACGGCGTCGTCCTCGGTCCGCACATAACTGGCGGCCCGTCCCACCCGGAGGCTGCCGTACCTGCCCGCAGTGTCCTCGACGAGGTAGGTGAGGGCCTGCGGCACCTCGGTGGCGGAATGCTCGGTGAGGAAGGCGGTGATGGACGCGGCGTCGTGGCCCGCGTCGAGCGCCCGCCGGATGGAATCCGCCGAGAAGCGGTAGGTGGAGGCGGGCCCCTGGCCCTCGGGGGTCGAAAGCACCAGCAGCTCACGCGCCACGGCGGGTTCGAGGTAGCCAGGGGCGATGGCGGTGAGGTCCGCCTGCAGGACGACACGGCTCACCGGGGCGGGAAGGGCCACCCCGACTGCTGCTGCGGCGTCATCGAGGAGACCCTGTTCCACGAGGAAGCCGATGGGGGTCAGTGCGCCGCCTCCGAAAAGCCCCAGCGCGGCGGCCTCCGTCAGCATTCCGGGAACGAGGCGCTCGAAGCGCCGTCGAAGCCGTGGCTGGTGCCAGGAAAGCCACTCGACAAGGTCCTGCACAGCGAAGCCGGCGGTCGGCAGGGACTGCGCGACATCCGGTTCTTCGCCGGCAGGCCTTCCCGCCAGCTCTACTGCGGCAGTGAGCAGCCGACGGCGAACGAGGGGGGCATCAGGCCTCGACCCTTCGGCTGCGAGCGCGTTGATGGCGCTGCCGTCGGCAAGTTTCGAACCGGTCAACGACGGCGCGCGGTCCAGCTCGAGCCAGCCGCGCAGAAGGATCAGCCACTGCTCATGCCGGCTGCGGGAGTCCCACGCGGTCTCCGATGGTTTCCACCGGGAATCATCGACGTCGAGGGTCAGCAGGCCTGCTGCGGCGGCCAGTTCAAGGAGCCACGGCGTGTCCCTGGTCTCGCACTGCAGGGACTCGGTGAGCCGGCGGAGCTCCCGGACCCCGACTCCACCCGAACGGAGCGTCGCGACAGGGGTTGTCGAGGCAGCGGCCAGCAGTGCCGACAATCCGCGCAGCAGTTCGGCGACGGCACTGAAAGCCGCGTTGTCCCGCAGTGCCCCGCGGATCACCAGCCGGTTTCCTTCAGGGGGCGTGGCACCGAGTACGGGGAAGACCGTGTGCCCCCGCACTGCCTGTCCCACCGCGCGCGGCAATTCGACGTGCTTCGCGTCCAGGGGGGCGAGAAGCGCCCGGTGCAGCAGCCACGGGACAGGGGAGGAGGTATCGCCGCCCCTTCCTTCGGGCGTTGCGCCCACGGGCGAGGCGGCGAGCCGTTCAAGCACGGCAAGCGTGCCCTCGGGGGCCGACGCCATCAGCGCAGCCCAGGCCGACGGCGAACTGATCACCTTCTCGAGGGCTTCGGCGGCGGAGGCCGGCATGTGGACCGGCCCGGCGGGCTCCCGCTCGCCGGGCGTCCGGCCCACCACCGATACCGCTTCGATGAGCCGCGGGCCATACGTGGGGATACTCCGCGCCAGGGATTTCAACGGGCGGCCGAGGCCTGCGGGGTAGGGGCCCAGAGCATCCCCGAGGGAGCCCACGGGCAGGTACGTTGCCGGATCCCCGGCGCTGCGGTACAGCAGGGCGAGGTCGCAGAGCTGGTCGGCAATGGTGCGGAGGGTGTCGGCGTCGGCCTCCCCGAAGGCGTCCTTCAGCTGGGCCAGCCCGATTCCCGTCTCGGGGGCGGCAGGATCCTCAACCACCAGCACCGCCTCCAGTACCTGCTGCTGCGGTACTGCAATGTTCTCGAGCGCCCGCTGCAGGCTGCCACGCGTGGAGGCCCGAGCCGCAAGCGCAGGGAAGTCCGGTACCGGGGGAAGGATCAGGTCGGGGCGCGCTGAAAGGAGCTTGCGCAGCTCGGAGTCGGTGCGGGAAGCCAGCTGCTCGGCCAGGGCACGGATTGCGGACATTGCCTCAAGATTACCGGTGGCCTGAAGGATCAACTGCGCCGTCTGGCCAGGACTCCGGCGAATACCACGACGGCCATGAGCAGGAACCCCACCGGGAGGCAGGCATATGCAAGGAGCACCCAACCGGGCCAGAGGGGGGCCTGGAGCCACGCAGCGGCGAGGATGACGATCAGCGCAACAAGCCCCGCCCCCGCGAAGACGACCGCAAGGACCAGGAGCACGAGCCGTACGGGCGGGCCACCGGTGGCCGGGGCGGGCACGGCGTCCGCCGGGGAGCCGTTCGGTCGGGGCGCGGCAGGTCCGCGGGAGTCGTTGGGGAGCATAGCCCCTCCAGCCTACAAGAACGGCGGCGCAGCCCGGCACTGAAAAGAGGATAATCTAGGTGCTACGAAGACTTCTCCGGCAGGGGCCGCGGCAGGCCGGCGGCACCACTGCCGCCGGCGGTGGCATCGGCCGGAACCCCAAAGGACAGCGCGTGTTCAGCGCCGCCGCGAGCTAGGAAAAGGTAACTGACGTGCCCATTGGCAAGGTGAAATGGTTCGACACCGAAAAGGGATTCGGCTTCCTGGCAACCGACGAGGGCAAGGAAGTCTTCCTTCACGCATCGGCGCTTCCCGCCGGAGTGACCGAGGTGAAGCCGGGAACCAAGCTGGAGTTCGGCGTCGCCGACGGCCGCAGGGGCCCGCAGGCGCTGTCAGCACGGATCCTCGAGGTCCAGCCCTCGATCGCCAAGGCCACGCGCAAGAACGCGGACGACATGGCTGTCATCACCGAGGACCTGATCAAGCTCCTCGACGACGTCTCCAACGGTCTTCGGAAGGGTCGTTACCCCGAGAAGTCCCACGCCACCAAGGTGGCCGCCGTCCTGCGCGCTGTCGCCGACGACCTGGACGCCTGAGGCTCCCATGATTCCGAGCGGCCAGCCCTCCTCCGAATACGACGACGCTTCCCCCACGGCCGAAGCCGTTCCTGCCCCGGTGGTGAAGCGACGCGCTCCGAAGCGGCCTGCGAAGCCGGATGCACTGCTCGAAGCTGCGGTCGAGTTCGCTCGCGCAGGAGTGCTCCAGGTCGCGCCCGCCGAGCAGGTGGGCCGGCACGTCACCTCCTATCCCGACGGTGAGCGGTTGCTCACCCACCGGTTCGAAGCGTTCGTGCCGGGTTACGGTGAGTGGGAGTGGTTCGCGACGCTCGCGAGGGTTCCGCGCGGCAAGGAACCCTCCGTCTGCGAAGTGGGCCTCCTCCCCTCCGAGCGGGCGCTGGTCGCTCCTGAGTGGTTGCCGTGGTCGCAGCGGGTGAGGCCCGAGGATTCCCAGGACGACGCTGAAACGACTCCTGCCGCCGTCGAGAAGCCGATGGTGGTGGAGGACGGTGCGCTGGTGGAGGGCACGCAGGAGGAGCCGGCGGAGGACGGGGCAGAGGGCGCCGAGCGGACGGACGCTGCAGATGAAGGTTCGCCGGAGGCACGAGGAACCGGAGCGGACAGCTAGTTGGGGCCGGACCGGGCAGGGGAGGAAGCGGCAGCCGGATGAGCACCTTCCGGTCCTTCGGTATCCGCAATTACCGCCTGTGGTTCATCGGTGCGATGGTGTCGAACATCGGGACCTGGATGCAGCGGACCGCGCAGGACTGGCTGGTTTACGACATCCTGACCGAGCAGGACGCCTCGGCCCTCGGTATCGTGCTGGCGCTCCAGCTTGGTCCGCAGCTCCTCATCGCTCCCTGGGCGGGCCTGGTCGCCGATATCGTGGACCGCAGGAAACTGCTCATCCTCACCCAGCTCCTGATGGCTGCCCTGGGGGTGGGACTCGGGCTGATGGTGCTTGCCGATGCCGCCGAGCTGTGGCACGTCTACGCCTTTGCGCTCGCGCTCGGCGTCGTTTCCGCGTTCGACGCCCCCGCACGGCAGGCATTCGTGTCCGAACTCGTCCGCGACGACTACCTTCCCAATGCAGTGGCCCTCAACAGCGCGTCCTTCAACGGTGCCCGGCTGGTGGGACCCGCCGCGGCCGGTCTGCTGACGGCCGGCGTCGGGCCCGGTTGGGTGTTCCTGATCAATGCGGTCACCTTCGGGGCGATGGTCTACGTGCTCCTGGCCATCCGGTCCTCCGAACTTCGCGCCCAGCCCAAGGCACCGCCCGGCAGGGGCCGCATCCGGGCGGGGTTCCGGTATGTCCTGAATCGGCCGGACCTGATGGTGGTGATGCTGGCCATCTTCATCGTGGGCACTTTCGGGCTGAATTTCGCCGTGTACATCGCCGCAATGGCGCGCACCGAGTTCGGCCAGGGCGCCGGAGTGTTCGGGCTCCTCTCCTCGGTGATGGCGGTGGGCTCGGTGGCAGGAGCGCTGCTCTCCGCGCGCCGCGCGAAACCACGGCTCCGCTTCATCTTCGGGGCGTCGGCGGCGTTCGGCCTCGCCTGTGCAGGGGCCGCCGTCGCTCCGACGCTGTGGATCTTCGGCCTCGCCCTGATACCGGTGGGACTGTTCGCCCTGACCCTGATGACGAGCGCCAACGCCTACGTCCAGACCACCACCGAGCCGGTCATGCGCGGGCGGGTCATGGCGCTGTATTTCGCGATCTTCCTCGGCGGAACACCGTTGGGCGCGCCCGTGGTGGGTTGGGTCTCGGATGCCTTCGGCCCGCGATGGAGCCTGGGCGTGGCTGCCGCGGCGGGGTTGATTGCGGCCGCCGCCGGCATCTTCTGGGCCTGGCGGTACCACGACGTGCGGCTGCGCTACGACCGCTCTGTTCCCCGCCGCCTGCGCATCGGCGGCGCTGCGAGCGACAGGAACTGACCGCGTCCAGGCGGACGGAACCAGGCTGGGTAGCCCTTAGCGCACCTCGGCCGAAGCGAACTCGGTCATGGCATCCCACAGCCAACGCGTTGTGTAGTCCGCGAAGGACGCCCTGGGCAGCAGGAGATAGGTCGTGAGCCAGGTCTGCCGCAGGAGCAACGGCACCGGACCCAATGTTGTGGAGATGGCCGTGCCGGGCGGAAGGGCCCGCGAATGCAGGTCCGCCGGACAGCCTCTCCCTGCCACAGCAGTGAGGCTCCCGATGGGCCCCCGGCAAGGTTGGCCCTGGGGCACATCACCGGTCTCGGGCGGACCGTCAGGGCCGTGCTCTAGAGCTTTCCAACCACATAGTCGATGCACTCGAGCAGGGCGGAGACGTCGCTCGGGTCAATGGCCACGAAGGTGGCGATGCGCAGCTGGTTCCTTCCGAGCTTCCGGTAGGGCTCGACGTCGACGACACCGTTGGCGCGAAGCACCCCGGCAACCCGGGCGGCGTCGACGGAGTCCGCGAAGTCGATGGTTGCGATGACATTCGACCGATCGTCGGGGTCCTGCACGAAGGGTGTTGTGAGCGGCGACGCCTCGGCCCAGGAGTAGATGCGACCGGCCGAATCGGCGGTCCGCGCCGCGGCGAAGGTGAGCCCGCCGCTTTCATTGAGCCACTTCACCTGCGCATCGAGGGTGATGAGCGTGGAGAGCGACGGCGTGTTGTACGTCTGGTTGAGACGCGAGTTGTCGATGGCCGTCTGCAGGTTCAGGAAATCCGGGATCCAGCGGTCCGAGCTGTTGAGTGACGCCGCCCGCTCGAGTGCGGCGGGGGAGAAGAGGCCGAGCCACAGGCCGCCGTCGGACGCGAAGTTCTTCTGCGGCGCGAAGTAGTACACGTCCGCCTGACTGACGTCGACGTCGAGGCCGCCCGCGGCGGAGGTGGCGTCGATCAGGGTCAGGGCGCCGTCGTCCGCCCCGTCGACCCGCCGAACCGGAGCGGCGACGCCGGTGGAGGTTTCGTTCTGGGGCCAGGCGTACACGTCCACGCCCTGCTCGGGCCGGGCTGTGGGGCGCGTACCCGGCTCGGAGGTGAGAATGCTCGAGGCTTCGAGGAACGGCGCCCTGTTGGTGGCCGAGGCGAACTTCGAGCCGAATTCCCCGAAGGAGAGGTGCTGGGCTCGGGACCTCACCAGCCCGAAGGCCGCCACATCCCAGAACGCCGTGGAGCCACCGACGCCGAGAACCACCTCGTAGCCATCCGGTGCCCGGAAGAACGTCGACAGGCCCTCGCGGACCTCGCCCACCAGGTTCCGGACCGGCGCCTGGCGGTGGGAGGTGCCGAGAATCGACTGTCCCGCGTCGGCGAGGGCGGCAAGCTGGCCGGCGCGGACTTTCGAGGGACCGGCTCCGAAGCGGCCGTCCAGGGGCAGCAGGTCGGCTGGGATGCGGATGGCGGCGTTGTCGGTCATGGCTTCATTCTGCCCCAACGATGTAGCGCTGACCCATTTGTGACCCGCAGTCCCTGCTTGCCGGTATGCACCGGGTACGGATCACTTCCCGCGGGTGGAATTGCTCGTCCTGGGAGGAAAGGGAGCGGAGTGGGGGTGCTGATGCATAGGTTAACCTTGGGAGGGGGCGCTGGCCTTCCGTCCCGCACCCCGCACTGCATCAAGGAGTTGAACCGCATGACGGATCTCATCGATACGACCGAGATGTACCTGCGGACCATCCTCGAGCTCGAGGAAGAAAGCATCGTCGCATTGCGGGCGCGGATCGCGGAGCGGCTCCGCCACTCCGGGCCCACTGTCTCGCAGACGATCGGGCGGATGGAACGCGACGGACTCGTGGTCGTCTCAGGGGACCGGCACCTCGAGCTCACCGAACTCGGACGGCGCCGGGCAACCGAGGTCATGAGGAAGCACCGCCTTGCGGAACGGCTGCTGAGTGACGTCATCGGGCTTGACTGGGCGTACGTCCACGACGAGGCCTGCCGCTGGGAGCACGTCATGAGCGAACGCGTGGAGCGCCGCCTGTACGAGCTGCTCGGCCAGCCCACGCAATCTCCGTACGGCAACCCCATCCCGGGCCTCGAGGCGTTGGGCGGAGTGTCGACGGATTTCCTCACCGACGGTGTCGTGACCCTGCTGGCGGCCATGGAGACCTACAGCACCGGCTCCCGGGTCACCCTTCTGCGCCTGGCGGAGCCCATCCAGGTGGACCCCGAACTGCTCACCCAGCTGGACGAGGGCGGGCTGCGCCCCGGTGCGTCCCTGAGTCTTGAGTCGGTGGGCGGGTACGTGTCGGTGCGGGTGCCCGGGGTCGAGGGTGCCCTCGAACTGCCGCCCGAGGTCGCTGCCCATGTCTTCGTCTCGGTGGGCGCGCCGGCCTAGGACGGCGCATACGATCGAACCGTGGGACGGCAACGGAGGCACGCATCTGCGCAGGGCACAGCCACGTGCGGAACAACCCGCGCCGCAACCCGGGCGGCGGTCAGCGCGGCGGCGGGATCCTATGCCGGAAACGCAGCGCTCGGCACCGCGGTCCTGTTCGGTTTGATCGACACCTCGCGGGTCCGGTGGGTGCATCACCTGCTCTACGTAGGAACGTGTCTGACCACTGCTGCGGCGATGCTTGCCGCAGCGGCTGACCCGCACGGCAGGCGTGTCTGTGCTGTGTTGGCCCCGGCCGTCCTTCCGCTGGCAGTCATCCCTTTCGCCGGCACCTCGGGCCGCCGTCATCCGGCGGTGGCGCTGGCGGCTGCGCCGTTCTATGCGGCTGCGCTGGTGCGGGTCCGGAGGTCAGACGTGGCCGTAGGACTTGGGGGGTGAACATGGAGTTCCTTGACGTTGTCCGACGGCGGAAGACAACGAACGGGCCGTTCCTGCCCACGCCGGTCAGCGAGGCCCACCAACGGCTCCTGATGGAGGTGGCGGGCCGCGCCCCGTCGCAGCTCAACAGCCAACCGTGGCGGTTCGTGATGATCGAGGACCGCGCCACCATCGAGGACGTGGCGTCCATCAGCGGCGGCAGCATGACGGCCGCCATGTCCAATGGGACGTTCTTCGAGCGGTACAAGCCCTACTTCCGCTTCAGCGCCGAGGAAATGGCCACGCGGCGGGACGGTATGCTCTTCGACCGGTTGCCGCCCCAGCTCAGGCCTTTCACCAGACAGGTGTTCACGCGGCGCGGGCAGAGGATGATGAACGCGCTCCGCGTGCCGCAGAAGCTGGGCGAGGAGAACCGTCGACTCGTCGCCGGCTCTCCGCTTCTGCTCGGAGTCCTGTTGGACCGCTCCGAATACCGGCCCGGCGAGCTGTCCGCCTTCTATTCGGTGTTCAGCATGGGGGCGGCGATGGAGAACGTCTGGCTGACCACCGTGGAGCTCGGCATGGGCATCCAGTTCATCTCCTTCCCGATGGAGGTGCCGGGTAGGTGGGAACAGATCGCCGGACTCCTGGCAGTTCCCGACGAGCTCGAACTGATGGCCCTCTACCGGCTCGGTTACCTTCCCGAGGAGCAGCGCCGTCCGGCCATCGACTGGTCGAGCTCTGAGCGCAAGCTGCCCTCGCAGTACGTGTTCCGTGAAACCTGTGCAACACCGCAGCAGGGTTGGGACGACGGCGGGAGCGGACGTCCGGCGGGCGGCTGAAGCCGGCGGCTGACCGCGGATTCGCCTGACAGCGCGCGGCGGCTTACCCTAGCATTGTCAATTCGGAGAACTTCTCCTGAGCGCGGGACGGCAACCGGTTCTCGGGACGTAGTCGCAAAGAGGCCCGTGCATGCGCACTCTCGTTCTGAATGCAGGATATGAACCGCTGGCGGTCGTCACCTTCCGCCGGGCGCTGGTGCTTGTGCTGACGGGCAAGGCGAGCGTGGTCGCCGAAGATGACGACCCGGTGGTCGGTCCCAATGAAGTGCTGGGGCGCCCCTCCGTGATCCTTCTCCACCGGTACGTCAAGATCCCTTACCGGCACGACGTCACTGCCACCCGAAGGGGCGTTCTCCGGCGGGACAATCACCTGTGCGCCTACTGCGGCAAGACGGCCACCACCATCGACCACGTGTATCCGCGCTCACGAGGGGGCTCGGATACCTGGGAGAACCTCGTGGCCTGCTGCCTCCGCTGCAACAATGCGAAGGGTGACAAGACCCTCGCGAGCCTCGGTTGGAGCCTGCGGACCGTGCCGCTGCCGCCCCGCGGGCCCCTGTGGCAGCTGCGGGAGCTTGAGAAGCCTGCGCCGCAGTGGAGTGAGTTCCTCACCGAGTGGGCCGCGTGAGCTTTCCGCAGGTCCGGTTCGACGCCGTCGTCCTGGCCGGGGGGCGCTCCTCACGGCTCGGCGGAGTCCCGAAGGCTGACCTCACGGTCCAGGGCCGGTCGCTCCTCGAGATCACCTGCCGCGCTGTGGCCGACGCGAACCGGATCGTCATCGTCGGGCCGACCTCGGCGGTTCCACGGACAATGACGGAACTGCCCAGCACGGGGGGCCCCGAGCTGCGCGTGGTGCGCGAGGATCCGCCCTTTGCAGGTCCCGCCGCTGCGCTTGCCGCAGCCCTGACCACTCCCGGCGCACTCGGCCCCGCCGACAGTTCACCGGCCTGGCTGGCCGTGCTGGCCTGCGACATGCCGCGCGCCGGACAGCTCCTGGAGCTCCTGCTTGCCGCCGTCGCCCGGGATCCGTCGATGTCGGTCGTCGCCGACGATGCGGGCAGGACCCAGCCCCTTGCGGCGCTGTACCGGCGGGATGCTCTTGAGGCTGCGGTCGCGGGCACAGCCGCTGCAGGAGGGGCCGCGAATCTGTCGATGAAGAAGCTCCTTGCTAGTGTGAGCACCAGAGAAGTCCCGGTTCCGCCGGGCACAACGCTCGACGTCGACACGTGGGACGATGCACGCGCCCTGGGCGTCGACGTCGTCGAGGAGACCCCGGAGGGCACAGATGGACGAGCGCGAAAAATTGTTGACCGAGTGGTGCGCCAGGCTGCTGAAGGCCTATGAGCTCGAGGATTCGACGGTGGACATCGACGCCGTCCTGGCCCTTGCCGGAAAAGCCGCCCACGGCGTGGTGCGCCCGGCGGCGCCCCTGACCACCTTCATCGCCGGATACGCGGCAGGCCTCGCTGTGGGAAGCGGGCAGGCCGGGGAAGAGACCGCCATGCGCTCGGCCATCGGCCTGGCGAATGCGCAGTGCCCGCCCGCCGGCCAGGAGGCGACGGCGTGAGCGAAGCTGGTGGGAACCGGAACCTCGACTGGGGAACGGCACGGGAGGCGGCGTACGACGCCGCCCGCCCGCTGCCCTATCAGACGGTGACCCTCGCCGACGCGCTCGGGCAGACGCTCGCCGAGCCGGTCTCGCCCCTCCAGCCGATTCCGCATTACGCTTCCTCGGCCATGGACGGTTGGGCCGTCAGCGGCCCGCCGCCGTGGACCCTCGTCAGCCCCGAGGTGCACGAGGATCACCCGTGGCGCCGGCCGGCTCCGCACAGCGATTCCGGCACGGTGGCACTCGAGCCGGGTCAGGCAACCTTCATCCTCACCGGGGGCGTGGTCCCGGGCAACACCGACGGCGTCCTGCGGACCGAGCACGGCCAGATCCGCGGTGACCTGCTCGACAGGAACGAAGCAGCACGACCGGACGAGCCGGTCCCCGGCGAGCACATCCGGCCCGCCGGGGAGGAGGCGGAAAAGGACATCGAGGCCATCCCGGCCGGAGTGGTCCTCAACCCGGCGCAGATCGCCCTCGCGGCGGTGTGCGGCCACGACACCCTCGCGGTGCTGCGCGCGCCCCGGGTGTCACTCCTGATGACGGGGGACGAGGTGATCGAGGCGGGCCTGCCGCATGCGGGCCAGGTGCGCGACACCTTCGGGCCGCAGCTGCCGGCCTTCGTGGCGATGCTGGGCGGACACGTCGACGTCGCGGGACGGGCCAAGGACGACCTCGACGACGTCGTTGCCGCCATCAGCGCGGAAGCCACCGACGGGTTCTCGCTGGCGAGGGCCTCGGGAGACGTGCTCATCACCACCGGCGGCACGGGAAGTTCCTCGGCGGACCATATCCGCCGGGCCCTCACAGTGCTCGACGCCGAGATGGTCATCGACGGCATCGCCATGCGGCCGGGCCATCCCACCCTGCTGGCCAAGCTGCCGGACGGGCGGTTCCTCGTGGGACTGCCGGGGAACCCCCTGGCGGCGATGATGGCGATGCTGACCGTGGTGGGTCCCTTACTGGCCGGGCTGCGGGGGGCTCCCCTGGAGGTACCGCAGCAGGTGCTGTGCGGAGAGCAGTTCGAGCCGTTGGAGGGGCGCAGCCGCCTTGTCCCGTTCCACTGGTCGGAGGGCCGCGCGATGCCCAGCGGTCACCAGCGCTCAGGGATGCTGCGCGGTCTCGCATCGGCGGACGGTGTCCTGGTGGTGCCGGCCGAGGGCTGCACCGTCGACCAGCCGGTGCCGGCGGTCAGGCTCCCCTGGGTACGTTAGGGCGCTGATCGGGGGCCCGGAAAGGCCGCGAGCCGGGGCGTTCCAGAAAACGACGAACGCCCCGGATATAGAACCAGGGCGTTCGTCGTTCTCCACAGCGTTCGCCGATGTCCAGCGCGTCAGCCGCGGCGCCGGCTTCCATCAGCCGGCTGGCACGAGCGCTTCCTCCGCTGCTTCGTCAGCCGCCTTCTCTCCTGCTTTCTCCAGCCGGAGGATCACCGACTTCGACGTCGGAGTACCGCTGATATCCGCCGTGGAATCCAGGGGAACCAGCACGTTCGTCTCCGGATAGTACGCAGCCGCGCAGCCGCGGGGCGTGGGATACGCCACCGCGCGGAAATTCTCCGCCCGCCGTTCGACGCCGTCAGCCCACTCGGAGACCAGGTGCACCGAATCTCCGTCGGCCAGACCCGCGTCCGCGAGGTCATCCGCATGGACGAGGACCACCCGTCGCCCGCCGTGGATGCCGCGGTAGCGGTCATCCTTGCCGTAGATCGTGGTGTTGTACTGGTCGTGCGAGCGCAGGGTCTGCAGGAGCAGCCGTCCCTCGGGGACCTTCGGGTACTGCAGCTCGTTGGCGGTGAAGTTCGCCTTGCCGGTGGTGGTGGTGAACGTCCGGCTGTCCCGCGGGCCGTTGGGCAGGACGAAGCCGCCGGGCCTGTCGATCTTCGCTTCGAAATCGTCGAATCCCGGAACGACGGCGGAGATGTGCTCCCGGATCACGCGGTAGTCGGCCTGCGCCGCAATCCAGTCCAGCTGCGGAGCGTTCTCGGTGTAGGGGCTGTCCGTCCGGGCGAAGAGCCGGTCGGCGAGCTGGCAGACGATCTCGATCTCCGAGCGCATCTCGGTGCTTGCCGGCTTCAGCCGTCCGGTGGAGGCATGGACGGCGCTCATCGAGTCCTCGACGGTGACCCGCTGGTCTCCACCGGCCTGGGTATCGCGGTCGGTGCGGCCGAGCGCGGGAAGGATGACCGCGCGACGGCCCGTAATGAGGTGCGAGCGGTTGAGTTTGGTGGAGACCTGCACGGTGAGCCGCGTGTTGCGCAGTGCCTGGTCGGTGACGTTCGAGTCGGGGGTGGCGCGGACGAAGTTTCCGCCCATCGCCATGAAGACCTTCGCGCCGCCGTCGCGCATGGAGCGGATCGCTCCCACGGTGTCGAAGCCGTGGCGGCGCGGTGAGGAGAAGCGGAAGCGCTGGTCCAGCGCGTCATGGAAGGCCGCCGGCATGCGCTCGAAGATGCCCATGGTGCGGTCGCCCTGCACGTTGGAGTGCCCGCGGACGGGGCATACGCCGGCGCCCGGCTTGCCGACGTTGCCCTGCAGCAGGAGCACGTTGACGACGTCGCGCAGCGTGGCGACGGAGTGCTTGTGCTGGGTGAGGCCCATCGCCCAGCACACGATGGTGCCGGGGGAGGCGATCATCCGGTCGCCCACCTTGGTGATCTCGGCCTTGCTGATGCCGCTCGCCTCGATGATCTCGTCCCAGGACGTGCTCCGGAGGCTCTCGAGATAGTCCTCGAGGCCCAGCGTGTGTTTCGCGATGAAGGCGTGGTCGAAGACGGTACCGGTGGCCTCCTCCTGCTCGAGCAGGTGCTTGCCGAGTCCGCGGAACAGCGCCTGGTCGCCGCCGAGGCGGATCTGCAGGAAGTCATCGGCCAGGGATGTGCCGCCACCGAACCGGGTCCCCAGCAGGCCCATCGGGTTCTGGGGATTTTCGAAGCGCAGCAGTCCGGCCTCGGGCAACGGGTTGATGGCGACGATCGCCCCGCCGTTCTTCTTCGCCTTCTCGAGCGAGGTCAGCATGCGCGGGTGGTTCGTGCCCGGGTTCTGGCCGGCGACGATGATCAGGGGCGCGGTATCGACGTCGTGCAGTGACACCGTACCCTTGCCGATGCCGAGCGTCTCGACGAGCGCCGAGCCGGAGGACTCGTGGCACATGTTGGAGCAGTCGGGCAAATTGTTCGTACCGATGCCGCGAACCATCAGCTGGTACAGGAAGGCCGCCTCATTGGAGGTCCTGCCGGAGGTGTAGAAGACGGCTTCGTCGGGGCTGTCCAGTGCCGCGAGCTCTTCGACGATCACCGAGTACGCCTCGTCCCAGCCGACCGGCCGGTAGTGGGTGGCGCCGGCGTCGAGCAGCATCGGGTGTGTGAGGCGACCCTGCTGGCCCAGCCAATACTCGTCGTGGGACATCAGATCGGAGATGGAATGCTCGGCGAAGAACTCCGGGGGAACGGTGCGGCGCGTGGCTTCCTCTGCCACGGCCTTGGCTCCGTTCTCGCAGAATTCGGCGGTATGCCGCTTGTCACCCTCGGGCCAGGCGCAGCCCATGCAGTCGAAGCCCTTGACCTGGTTGACCGCGAGGAGGGTCTGGGCGCTGCGGAGCGGGCCCATCTGGTCGATCGAGATCTTCAGGGAGTTGAGAACCGCCGGAAGGCCGACGGCCTTCGTCTTCGGCTTCCCCGTGGTGATCCGGGATTCGTCGATGTCGTTCTTCGGTGCCTTCGATGCCAAGGCCGTCACATCCTCGTGTTGGGAGCAGACTGTACGGTCAGTCAACTAACCTCATCTTAGGCCGATGGTGAGGAGTGGTTGATGAACAGGGTGACGCAGCGCCGCCGCATAACGAAGTTCCGGGTGGGCGGGACTATGGGCCACCGTGAGGATGTGCTCGCAGGCGAGGAGCCACTGGAGATCCGTCTCGACGGCCGCGCGTTCACGGTCACCATGCGGACGCCCGGCGACGACTTCGACCTCGTGGCGGGCTTCCTCGTGTCCGAGGGCGTGGTGTGGGAGCCGGGCCAGCTGCCGAGCCTGCGGTACTGCGCGGGAGTGGACGACAACGGGCAGCAGACCTTCAACGTGGTCGAGGCGCAGCTCCGTCCCGGCGTCCAGCTGCCGGATACCGCGATGGAACGCCATGTCTACACCTCGAGTTCCTGCGGGATCTGCGGGACGGCGTCCATCGACGCTGTCCGTAAATCCTCACGGTTCGAGCTCACCGGCGATACCGCACGCGTGGAGCTGTCGGTCCTCGCCGGGCTGCCCGATCGCCTGCGGGAAAGCCAGAAGCTGTTCGACCGAACGGGCGGCGTCCACGCCGCCGGGCTGTTCACCCGCGACGGCGAGCTGTTGTGCCTGCGCGAGGACGTGGGACGCCACAACGCGGTGGACAAGGTCGTGGGCTGGGCCCTGCGGGAAGGGATGCTGCCCCTCGCGGGCACCATCCTGCAGGTCTCCGGGCGGGCGTCCTTCGAGCTGGTGCAGAAGGCCCAGCTCGCAGGCATACCGGTCCTCGCCGCGGTCAGCGCGCCGTCGTCGCTCGCCGCCGACCTCGCCGACGACGCCGGACTCACCCTCGTGGGCTTCAGCCGCGGCAGTACCCTCAACTGCTACTCGCATCCCGAGCGCATCAGCGCCTGACAGGTGGGCTCGGCTGCGGTTAGAAGGGGTTGAGGAGCCGGTCCACGAACCGTCGGGTCCGCTCGTGGACCGGGTTACGGAGTACCTGGTCGGGGTGGCCGTGTTCCACCACGACGCCGCCGTCCATGAACACCACCTCGTCGGCCACCTCGCGGGCGAAGGCGAGCTCATGGGTGACGATCACCATGGTCCAGTCCTCCTCGGCCAGTTCCTTGATCACCGTGAGGACCTCGCCCACCAGTTCGGGATCCAGGGCGGACGTCGGCTCGTCGAACAGCAGCAGGTCCGGCTGCAGGGCCAGCGCCCGCACGATGCCCACGCGCTGCTGCTGTCCGCCGGACAGCTCGAAGGGATGCTGGTCCTTCTTCTCCGCGAGGCCCACGCGTCCCAGTAACCGCTCGGCGTCGGCTATCGCGTCTTTCCTCGCCCGCTTCTTGACCTGTACCGGGCCTTCGATCACGTTCTCCAGCACTGTCCGGTGCGGGAAGAGGTTGTAGTTCTGGAAGACCATCGCGCTGCGGTCCCGCAGCGAGAGTGCTTCCCGCCTGGACACGCGTGCACCGAAGTCGACGGTGGGTCCGCCCCGGAAGGCGACGGTGCCGCCGTCGGGCTCCTCGAGTCCATTCAGGCACCGCAGGACCGTGGTCTTGCCCGAGCCCGAGGGGCCGACGAGCGCCACCACCTGCCCCGATCGGACCGACAGGTCGATGGACTTCAGGACCTGGTTGCTACCGAACGACTTCTCGAGTCCCGTGACGGTCAGGAGGGGTGCCGGGTCTGGTTCAGCGGGCAACATAGCGGTCCAATCTCTTCTCGAGGACTGACTGCCCGCTGGAGAGGACGAGGCAGAACACCCAGTACACCAGTGCGGCCTCCAGGTACAGCATCATGAACTGCTGCGAGAACGCGGCAATCTGCTGCGCCTCCCGGAACAGTTCGGTGACCAGGATCAGCGACGCGAGCGAGGTGTCCTTGACCAGGCTGATGAACGTGTTGGACAGCGGCGGAACCGAGACCCGTGCGGCCTGGGGGAGGATCACGCGGCGGAGTGTCACGGTGCGCGACATGCCGATCGTGTGGCCGGCCTCCCACTGCCCCTTGGGCACCGACAGGATGGCCGCGCGCAGGATCTCCGCCGCATAGCCTGCCACGTTGAGGGAGAACGCGATGATCGCGCTCGGCCACGGATCAATCACCAGTCCGATCGAGGGCAGGCCGTAGAAGATGACGAACAGCTGCACCAGGAGCGGCGTCCCCCGGATCACCGAGATATAGCCGCGCGCGATTCCCGAGAGGACGCGCCTGCCGCTGATGCGCAGAAGCGCGAGCACCAGCGCCAGGGCGAGCCCGAGGACGAAGGACGCGAGGGAGAGGGGGATGGTTCCGGTCAGGCCGCCGCGAAGGATGGGCCAGAACGAACTCCGGAACAGCTCCCAGTCCACGTGTTCATCCTTTCAACGGTTCCGACGGTTCCGGCCGGGTTACTGGCTGACGTCGGTCCCGAAATACTCCTCGGAGATCTCGGCGAGGGTCCCATCCGTGCGGAGTTCCCCGAGGGCGGTATTGACGGCATCGACCAGTTCGGTGCTGCCCTTCCGAAAGGCTACCGCGCTGAGGGACTGCTCCTCGGTCTCTGCGGCCACCTTGATCGAGGGATCGTTGCTGGTTTTCTGGTAGTCGAGGTAGGTCAGTTCGTCGTTGATGGTGGCATCGACGCGGCCCTGCTGGAGGAGCGTGATGGACTGCGCCCACCCTTCGACCGGTTCCACGTTGGCCCCGCTCTCCTGGGCGAGCTCGTACCAGTTGCTGGTGAGGGACTGCGCCGTGGTCTTGCCCTCGAGGTCTTCGAAGGAGGCGATCGCGCCGTTGTCGGCGCTCGTCACGATGACGCCGTTGCTCACGGTGTACGGGTCCGAGAAGTCGTAGGCCTCCTGCCGCTCGTCCGTGATGGACACCTGGTTGGCGACGGCGTCGAAACGGCCGGCTTCCAGTCCGGCGAAGATGGCATCCCACTGGGTTTCCTGGAACTCCGCCTCCACCCCGAGCTTCTCCGCCACTGCGGTGATGACCTCGACGTCGTACCCGGTGAGCTCGCCGGTCCCGTCCTCGTGGAAGCTGAAGGGCTTGTAGGTTCCCTCGGTGCCCACCGTCAGGACGCCGGCCTCCTGGATCTGCTGAAGGGTCGACGGCGCCGCTGATTCACCGCCGCCATCGGCTTCACCGGACGGGGACGGAGTGGACGATGAGCACCCGGCGAGCGCCAGGGTGATCGCTGCGGTTGCGCCGAGAACGGACAGGCGTGACTTCATGGTTCGGGTTCCTTAGATATTCGCCGGGGTGGGCTCCGAGGCCTCCCTAGGTGAACACCGGCGCCCCTGCTAATTGTTCCGGGATGTGCTGTCGGGGTTCGGCACTTCCCGGCCTAAGCTTGGGGAGGCTCGAACTGGAGGAATTCTCATGAGCATGGAAGGCGCGGCCTGGAGCTCCCTGTACCGGATCTCCACCGCCAAGGACAGCAGGAACAAGTTCTCCCGGGAGACGCTGAAACGGATCGTCGCTTTCGCCGTGCCCTACCGTGCCCAATTGGCGATCTTCATGGTGCTCTCCGTGGCGGGGGCCTTCCTTGCCGTGGCGACGCCCGTCCTGGCCGGTCAGGTGGTGGATGTCATCGTCGCCAACGGCGAGACGGCCACGGTGGTGCGCCTCGCAGCCGTCATCGCCCTCGTTGCCGTTCTCGATGCCGCTGTGTCGATGATCACCCGGTGGTATTCCTCGAGGATCGGCGAAGGGGTGATCCTCGACCTCCGCACCGCCGTCTTCGACCATGTCCAGAAAATGCCCATCGCGTTCTTCACCCGGACCCGCACCGGGGCACTCGTGAGTCGCCTCAACAACGACGTGATCGGCGCCCAGCAGGCATTCAGCGGAACCCTCTCGGGAGTGGTCACCAACCTCGTGGCGCTGATCCTCACCCTGATCGTGATGCTCAGCACCTCGGTACTGGTGACGGTTCTCGCCATCATCATGCTGCCGATCTTCCTCATCCCCGCCCGCCGGATGGGCAGCCGGCTCGCGGCACTCCGGCGCGAGGCCGCGGACCACAACTCAACCATGAGCACCCAGATGACGGAGCGTTTCTCGGCTCCCGGAGCCACCCTGGTCAAGCTGTTCGGACGCCCGGACGAGGAGTCCGACGAGTTCCGGGTACGTGCGGCCCGCGTGCGTGACATCGGTGTCCGGACGGCGATGCTCCAGTGGATCTTCTTCACCGCGCTGATGCTCGTCTCGGCGCTGGCGCTCGCCCTGGTGTACGGGCTCGGTGGCGGCCTGGCGCTCGCCGGACAGCTCGATACCGGCGAGGTGGTCACGCTGGCACTCCTCCTGACCCGCCTGTACGCCCCGCTGACCAGCCTCGCCAATGCGCGCGTCGAGATCATGAGCGCACTCGTCAGCTTCGAGAGGGTTTTCGAGGTCCTCGACCTCGTGCCGCTGATCCAGGAGAAGCCCGGCGCCGGTTCCGTGCCCCCGGGGCCGGTCTCCGTCGAATTCGACGACGTCCGTTTCGGCTACCCTTCCGCGGACAAGGTGTCGCTCGCCTCGCTCGAGGAAGTAGCGACACTCGATACCCGTGGCGGCGAGGAAGTGCTGCACGGAATCTCCTTCCGCATCGAACCGGGCCAGACCGTGGCCCTGGTCGGCACCTCCGGTGCCGGCAAGTCGACGATCGCCCAGCTCCTGGCCCGGCTGTACGACGTCGACAGCGGCGCGGTGCGCCTGGCCGGCGTCGACGTGCGGGACGTGACGTTCGAGTCGATGCGCCACGCCCTGGGGATGGTGACGCAGGACGGCCACCTGTTCCACGAGACCATTCTCTCCAATCTGCGCCTTGCGCGACCCGAGGCCACCGAGGATGAGGTGTGGGACGCCGTGCGCCGTGCACGGCTCGAGCCGCTGGTGAGGTCCCTGCCCGATCAGCTCGACACGATGGTGGGGGAGCGCGGCTACCGGCTGTCCGGCGGGGAGCGGCAGCGCATGACCATCGCGCGGCTGCTGCTGGCGCAACCGCGCGTCGTCATCCTCGACGAGGCGACGGCGGCACTCGATTCGACGTCGGAGGCGGCGGTCCAGGCCGCGCTGAGCGAGGCCCTCGAGGGCCGGACCGCCATGGTGATTGCCCACCGACTGTCGACCATCCGCACCGCGGACCTGATCCTCGTGGTCGAGGACGGCTGCATCGTGCAGCGCGGGACCCATGACGAGCTGTTGGCGCGGGGCGGACGCTACGAAGAGCTGCACCGGACGCAGTTCGCGGTGCAGAAGAACGTTGCGGTGGACGAGGAGCCGGAGACGCTCAGCCAGGTCTAGGGGCCGAAGTGCTTTCGTCCGGCTGTCCGTGCCCCTGGCCGGAATCGAACCGACGACCTTCCCTTTAGGAGAGGGACGCTCTATCCTACTGAGCTACAGGGGCCTGCTGCCGCGGCAGATATCTTCGCCGCGTCGAGCATGCCCAGCTTACCCGTTCGTCCGGATGAGAGGAAAAACCGGAAAATTGAGCGGCAGGACCGAGAAGTATCACCTGCCACTCCTGCCCCCCGGCAATCCGTGCACTCAGCGGTGCATTATGGTTGGAACTTTGGCGGACACACACTGTGATTGCCAACACAAACGGAAACCGGCTCCCTGGAGGGATGGCAAATAACATGGCACTACCTATGGCGAGCGTCACCGAGGACGTCGGATGGCTCGCAGCGATCGACAACGGCATCAACTCGGTGTTCGAACCCATCACCGAAGTCTTTTCCACGATCGTGTTCTTCCCCATCACGATCGGCAACGTAAGCTTCCCGTTCGTGGTGGCCTGGCTCATCGCAGCAGGCGTGATCTTCACGATCTACTTCGGTTTCGTCCAGTTCCGTGGACTGAAGGTCGCCTACGAAGTGGTACGCGGCCGCTACTCCTCGAAGGACGACCCGGGGGAAGTGCCGCACTTCCAGGCCCTGACGTCAGCGCTGTCGGGCACGGTCGGGCTGGGAAATATCGCCGGCGTCGGTGCGGCCATGGCTCTCGGTGGCCCGGGCGCAACCTTCTGGATGATCCTCGCCGGGCTCCTGGGTATGGCGACGAAGTTCGCCGAATGCACGCTCGGTGTGAAGTACCGCGAGGTCCACGAGGACGGGTCCGTCAGCGGCGGGCCCTTCAAGTACCTCCCCATCGCCTTCAGCAAGTTCGGGGCCATCCCTGCAAAGATCCTGACCGGAATCTTCGCCGTCGCCATCCTCATCTTCGGCGTGGCCGGCGGCAACATGTTCCAGGCCAACCAGACCTTCGCGCAGGTGCAGAATGTGACCGGCGGCGCTGACGGCTTCCTCGGAAGCGCCGGAGCCGCGCTCATTTTCGGCCTCGTGCTCGCCGGCCTCGTAGCCGTGGTGATCCTCGGCGGTATCAAGTCCATCGGAGCCACCACCAGCAAGCTCGTGCCGGCCATGGGCATCGTCTACGTCACTTCCTGCCTGCTCGTCATCCTCGTGAACTTCGGACAGGTTCCCGCCGCCATCGCGTCGATCTTCGCAGGAGCTTTCAATCCTGAAGGGATCGCGGGCGGAATCCTCGGCGTCATGATTGTCGGGTTCACCCGTGCAGCCTTCTCCAACGAGGCAGGGCTCGGCTCCGCCGCGATCGCGCACTCGGCAGTGAAGACCCGCCGCCCGGTCAGCGAGGGTTTCGTCGCCCTCTTCGAACCGCTCGTCGACACGGTGCTCATTTGCACGATGACGGCGCTGGCGATCATCATCGCGGGCGCACCGAGCCTTCAGGCCGGGATCGACCAGGTGCAGGCAGGGGAGGGAACGCCCGACGGCGTCATCCTCACCTCCGACGCCTTCGCCACCGTGTTCCCCTGGTTTCCCGTGGTGCTTGCCATTGCCGTGGCACTGTTCGCCTACTCGACCCTCATCACCTGGTCCTACTACGGACTCAAGGCCTGGGAATTCCTGTTCGGCCGCGGCAAGACCTCGGAGATCATCTTCAAGATCATCTTCCTGTTCTTCACCGTTGCCGGTTGCGTGCTGACCTTCAGCCAGGTCATCAGTTTCGCCGATGCCGCCCTGTTCGTCTGCGGCTTCGTGAACCTGCTGGGCGTCTACCTGCTCCTGCCCGTCATCAAGCGGGAGATGAAGGAGTACCTCGCCGACCGCAAGAGCGGGAAGCTCGCCATCCTCGGCATCGAAGAGGATGAGATCCGCAGCGACAAAGGTTAGTCCTGCTTCGGGAGCGCCCGGCGCTCCCGCTTCCGCCCGATCCTGAAGCCCCCGGCACCGCCGGGGGCTTCAGGATCGGGCGCGGTGAGTGTCACAGGCACCGCCTAGACTGGAAAGCACAATGGATATGCTTTTCGACCCGTACTTCGACCCCCGCCCCGCCCGGAATACAAGCAAGACCGAGGGGAACAAGCCGGCGTCCCCGCCCGACCCCTCCGACCCGGCCCTGAGTTCCGCCGCTGGATCGAGGGGGGTGGATGAGCAGCGGGCCTCCGAGCTGCTCGAAGGGCTCAACCCGCAACAGGAGGAGGCGGTCCGCCATTCCGGCTCCCCTCTGCTGATCGTCGCCGGGGCCGGTTCCGGCAAGACGCGCGTCCTCAGTCACCGGATCGCCTATCTTCTGGCCACCGGGCGGGCACATCCGGGTCAGATCCTCGCCATCACTTTCACCAACAAGGCCGCCGCAGAAATGCGCGAACGGATCGAGGCCCTGGTGGGCGACGTCGCCAAGCGGATGTGGATCTCCACGTTCCACTCCTCCTGCGTGCGCATCCTGCGCCGCGAGGCAGCATCGGTGGGGCTGAATTCGAACTTCTCGATCTACGACTCGGCTGACACCCTGCGCCTGGTCACCCTCGTCGCCAAAGGCCTGGACCTCGATCCGAAGAAGTTTGCACCGAAGGCCATCCAGCACAAGATCTCGGCGCTGAAGAACGAGCTCATCGACGAGGAGACCTACGCGGGCGCCGTCAGCCTCTCCGACCCGTTCGAGCAGGCCGTCTCCGAGGTGTACACGGGCTATGCGCAGCGCATGCGCCAGGCCAACGCCATGGACTTCGACGACCTGATCGCCCAGACGGTCTTCATGTTCCGTGCCTTCCCCGGGGTTGCCGACTACTACCGGCGGCGCTTCCGGCACGTGCTCGTGGACGAGTACCAGGACACCAACCACGCACAGTACGCCCTGGTGCGGGAGATCGTCGGAGTTCCCGGCGAGTCGACCGACGACCCCGCCGAACTGACGGTAGTGGGCGACTCGGACCAGTCCATCTACGCTTTCCGTGGCGCTGACGTGCGCAACATCGTGGAGTTCGAGAATGTCTATCCGAGTGCCAGGACCATCCTGCTGGAGCAGAATTACCGCTCCACGCAGACCATCCTGAGCGCCGCCAATGCTGTCATCTCGCGCAACCCTAACCGGCCCGAAAAGCGGCTGTGGACCGCCGAGGGCAACGGCGAGAAGATCATCGGCTACGTCGGTGAGAACGAACACGAGGAAGCCCGGTTCATCGCCGAGGAGATCGACCGGCTCCAGGACGAGGACAACCTGCGGCCGGGGGACGTCGCGGTGTTCTACCGGACCAACGCACAGTCCCGCTCCATCGAGGAGATCCTGATGCGCGTGGGCCTGCCCTACAAGGTGGTGGGCGGTACCCGATTCTACGAGCGCAAGGAAATCAAGGACGCGCTGGCGTACCTGCGCGTGCTGGTGAATTCCGACGACGTCGTGAACCTGCGCCGGATCCTCAACGAGCCCAAGCGTGGAATCGGTGACCGCGCCGAATATGCGGTGGCGGCTCTCGGGGAACGCGAGCGGATCAGCTTCATGGCTGCCCTCCGGCGTGCGGGTGAAGCGCCGGGCATGGCAACCCGCTCCGTCAATGCGGTGGCGGGTTTCGTCAAGCTCATCGACGATCTTGCCGAAGTGGCTGCCGGATCGGGTGCGTCCGCAGCACTGGAGGCAGTGCTGGAGCAGACCGGGTACCTCGAACAGCTGCGAACCAGCAATGATCCGCAGGACGAATCGAGGGTGGAGAACCTCGCTGAACTGGTGGCCGTGGTCCGGGAGTACGAACGCGACAACCCCGACGGCACGCTCGGTGATTTCCTTGAGCAGGTATCATTGGTGGCCGATGCCGACCAGATTCCGGACGCGCCGGAGGGTTCTCCCGCCGAGGTGGAGCGGGCGGTGGCCGAGGCGCGCAGGCAGGGCGTGGTGACCCTCATGACGCTGCACACGGCCAAGGGACTCGAATTTCCTGTGGTGTTCCTGACGGGCATGGAGCAGGGCATCTTTCCGCACCAGCGGTCGGCAACGGACCCTAAGGAGCTCGCCGAGGAGCGCCGGCTCGCCTACGTGGGCCTGACGCGCGCGAGGGAACGGCTGTACCTGACGCGGTCCGAGGTCCGGAGCATGTGGGGCCAGAGCCAGTACAACCCGGCAAGCCAGTTCGTGGGCGAAGTGCCCGAGGAGCTGATCGTGTGGAAGCGGGAAGGTGCGGCGAAGCCGGCCTGGACCACGGGTGGAAGCATCAGCGGCCCCCGTTTCAGCGGTTCCTACTGGGGAGCAGGCGGAGGTGGAGCGTCGTCGGCCCCGGCGAAGGCCATCGGCCGCGTGCAGCCGCAGAAGGAAGTGGTCTCCGTGGGGGTGGGGGACCGGGTCAACCATGCGAGCTTCGGCAACGGCACAGTGCTCGCCGTCGAGGGATCGGGAGACAAGACCGTGGCCAAGGTGAAGTTCGACGCCGGCGAGAAGCGGCTACTGCTGCGGTACGCGCCACTCACCAAGGAAGCCTGAAAGCCCTAGCTCATACGCCGGTTTTTCTACAACTCATAGAACTGTGTGCTTACTCACTAAAGGGCTAGTCTTGAAAAGGCCTCCCGTGCCAAGGGACTAAAGTTCCCTGTGTAAACCTACTTCGACGTAGAAGGACACTAATCCGTGGACCTGTTTGAATATCAGGCGCGCGATCTCTTTGAGGCACACGGAGTACCCGTGCTCGCCGGCATCGTGGCGCATACCCCTGAAGAAGCAAAAGCAGCAGCTGAGAAAATCGGCGGCGTTGTTGTCGTCAAGGCCCAGGTCAAGGTTGGTGGCCGAGGAAAGGCCGGCGGCGTCAAGGTCGCCAAGACTCCTGAGGAAGCTCACCGCTACGCCTCCGACATCCTCGGTATGGACATCAAGGGCCACACGGTCAACAAGGTGATGATCGCGCAGGGCGCGGACATCGCGGAGGAGTACTACTTCTCCGTCCTCCTCGACCGTTCGAACCGCAACTACCTCGCCATGTGCTCCGTGGAGGGCGGCATGGAGATCGAACAGCTCGCGGTGGAGCGCCCCGAAGCCCTGGCGCGCGTGGCTGTGGACCCCGGAGTGGGAATCGACCAGGCGAAGGCCGACGAGATCGTCGCCACGGCAGGCTTCGCACCCGAGCTTCGGGCCGACGTCGCCACCACGATCCTCCGGCTGTGGGACGTCTTCGTGAAGGAAGACGCCACGCTCGTCGAGGTCAACCCGCTGGTGAAGACCGGTGCCGGTGACATCGTCGCGCTGGACGGCAAGGTCACCATCGACGAGAACGCCTACTTCCGCCACGATGACCACGCGGCCCTCGAGGACAAGGACGCAGCGGATCCGCTCGAGGCCAAAGCCAAGGAGCACGACCTCAACTACGTCAAGCTCGACGGCGAAGTGGGCATCATCGGCAACGGTGCCGGTCTTGTCATGTCGACGCTCGACGTCGTCGCGTACGCCGGCGAGGCGCACGGCAATGTGAAGCCCGCGAACTTCCTCGACATCGGCGGTGGAGCCAGTGCGGAGATCATGGCGGCGGGACTCGACGTCATTTTGAACGACTCCCAGGTCAAGAGTGTGTTCGTCAACGTCTTCGGCGGTATCACCTCCTGCGACGCAGTGGCGAACGGTATCGTCAAGGCACTCGAGATCCTCGGCGACGAAGCGAACAAGCCCCTCGTGGTCCGGCTCGACGGCAACAACGTCGAAGAAGGTCGCCGCATCCTCTCAGAGGCCAATCACCCCCTGGTGACCCTCGCCACCACCATGGACGAAGGCGCCGACAAGGCCGCCGAGTTGGCTTACGGAAAGTAAAGGTTTCTCTCTATGTCTATCTACCTGAATAAAGACTCAAAGGTGATCGTCCAGGGCATCACCGGCGGCGAGGGCAGCAAGCACACCGCCCTCATGGTTGCAGCAGGAACCCAGGTCGTGGGAGGCGTGAACGCCCGCAAGGCCGGAACCACCGTCACCCACGGCGATGTCACCCTGCCGGTGTACGCCACGGTCGAGGAAGCGGTTGCCGAGACGGGCGCCGACGTCTCGATCGTCTTCGTTCCACCCGCCTTCACCAAGGACGCCGTCGTCGAAGCCATCGAAGCCGGCCTCGGCCTCGTCGTGGTCATCACCGAGGGCGTCCCGGTACAGGACTCGGCTGAGTTCTGGGCACTGGCCCAGACCAAGCTCGACGCCGACGGCAAGCAGATCACCCGTATCATCGGGCCGAACTGCCCCGGCATCATCACCCCGGGTGAGTCGCTCGTGGGCATCACTCCGGCGAACATCACCGGCAAGGGCGGCGTCGGCCTGGTATCGAAGTCCGGCACACTCACGTACCAGATGATGTTCGAGCTGCGCGACCTCGGCTTCTCCACCGCCATCGGCATCGGCGGCGACCCCGTGGTCGGCACCACCCACATCGATGCGCTCGAAGCCTTCGAGGCGGATCCCGAGACCAAGGCGATCGTCATGATCGGCGAAATCGGGGGTGACGCGGAGGAGCGCGCCGCCGAATTCATCAAGGCCCATGTCACCAAACCGGTTGTCGGATATGTTGCAGGGTTCACGGCGCCTGAAGGAAAGACGATGGGCCACGCGGGCGCCATCGTGTCCGGTTCCGCCGGCACCGCACAGGCCAAGAAGGAAGCCCTCGAGGCAGCGGGCGTGAAGGTCGGCAAGACGCCGTCCGAGACGGCAGCCCTCCTGCGCGAGGTCTACGCGGCCCTCTAGGCTGCCACCCGTTTCGCTACGGGCCAGGCACGACGCCGCCCCGGCTGCCACTGGCAGCCGGGGCGGCGTCGTGTTCCCGGCCGGGGATCCTCACCCGCGGATCCTGGCGCGTAGGGTGGGATCCGGGGAAACGACCGACAGCTCTACGAATTCCAAGGAGAATCCATGCGCGCCACAATCATCCATGGTCCAGGCGATATTCGCGTCGAGGACAGGGACTACCCTTCTGTCATCCGCGCCACCGATGCCGTCGTGAAGGTGACCGCCTCCTGTGTCTGCGGGTCCGATCTCTGGCCCTACCGTGGCGTCGGAAAGGCGAGGGGGCCCAAGGCCATCGGCCATGAGTTCGTCGGTGTGGTGGAGGCGGTCGGCGACGACGTCACGCAACTGGCCGTGGGTGACTTCGTCATTGCGCCCTTCGTCGACAGCTGCGGGGCTTGTCCCCAGTGTGTCAACGGCGTGACAGTGGCCTGCGACCACCTGACGTCCTGGGGAAGCACCGACGAGAACGGCGACTACGTCGACGGCGGCCAGGGAGAGGCAGTCCGTGTGCCGCAGGCCGAGGGCACGCTGCGGAAGGTCGAGGGCGTCACCGAACCGGACGCGGAGCTGACCGCTAGCCTGCTCACCCTCTCGGACGTCATGTCGACGGGCCACCACGCCGCGGTCAGTGCGCACGTCGGCCCCGGACGAACCGTCGTCGTGGTGGGTGATGGCGCCGTCGGCCTCTGCGGGGTGCTTGCCGCCAAGCGGCTGGGTGCCACTCGGATCATTGCGATGTCCCGGCACGAGGACCGGCAGGCGCTGGCCCGGGAGTTCGGTGCCACCGACATCGTCGCCGAGCGCGGCGACGACGGCGTTGCAAAGGTCCGGGAACTACTCGGAGGAGTGCTGGCCGACTCGGTACTCGAGTGCGTGGGCACCAAGGAATCCATGGACCAGGCACTGCGCAGCACGCGGCCGGGCGGCAGCCTCGGCTTCGTCGGGGTGCCGGCAGGGGGGCCCGAAGTCCCGATTGGTTACCTCTTCGCGAAGAACATTTCCGTGGGCGGCGGAATGGCTCCTGCCCACACCTACATCCCCGAACTGCTCGAGGACGTCCTTGCAGGGAAGATCAATCCCGGCAAGGTGTTCGACGTCGTGATGCCGCTCGAGGAAGCGGCCGAGGCCTATCGGGCGATGGACGAGCGCCGTGCCATCAAGGTGCTGCTCAGGCCCTGACTCCCGGGCGGAAGCTGACCAGCGGCGCGGCCCTGGGCGCGGTCCCCGAGGGCCGCGCCGCTGCGCCGTCAAGGACGTGTGATTTAGGGCGCAACCAGCGGATTCCGATTGTGGATCCCGAGCGCGGGTGCAAGAATAGTTCGGTGAGTCAACTAAAATCCCGCTCGGCTGCCCCCCGACGCACTGCCCCGGCGACGGAAGCCAAATTCGTGCTCGTCTTCGTGGCACTGATGCTTTCCATGCTCCTTTCAGCCCTGAACCAGACCATTCTCGGAACGGCCCTGCCCACGATCGTGGGTGAGCTGAACGGCGCAAGCTCCATGCTCTGGGTCATCACGGCCTTCATCCTCGCCTCGACGATCACCATGCCCATCTACGGCAAGCTCGGTGACCTGGTGGGGCGTAAACACCTGCTCATCAGCGCCATCCTGATCTTCCTCGCAGGCTCCGTGGTCGGCGCCCTCGCACCCGACATGACCTGGCTGATCGTCGCCCGCGTGATCCAGGGGCTCGGCGGTGGCGGACTCATGATCCTCTCGCAGGCCATCATCGCCGACATCGTGCCCGCCCGTGAACGCGGCAAGTACATGGGATTGATGGGAGGCGTCTTCGCTTTCGCCTCAGTGGTGGGACCGTTGATCGGCGGCTGGCTCACCGAGGGTCCCGGGTGGCGCTGGGTGTTCTGGTTCAACCTGCCGGTCGGGGCCCTGGCGCTCGTCGGGGCCACGCTGTTCCTGCGGCCGAAGGCCGTGCGGGTCCGACCCACGCTGGACCTCTGGGGCATGGTGTTCATCGCACTGGCCACCACCGGCCTGGTGCTGGTCAGCAGTTGGGGTGGCAGCACCTATGCCTGGACGAGCCCGGTCATCCTGGGCCTCGTTGCAGCGACCGTCGTCTCTGCAGTGGTCTTCGTGCAGGTGGAGCGGCACACCGCCGAGCCGATTATTCCTCTGTCGCTTTTCCGGGACCGCAACTTCAAGCTCACCACGGTCGCGGGCCTGCTGACCTCGGTGGCGATGTTCGGCTCCATCGGCTACATGCCGACCTACCTCCAGATGGCGACGGGTGCTTCGGCCACCGAGGCCGGCATGCTGATGATTCCGATGATGGGGGCGTTGCTGGTCTCGTCGATCGTCTCGGGACAGCTCGTGTCGCGGACGGGCCGCTACAAGTGGATGCCGATCGCCGGTTCCGCCATCATGGTGGTGGCCCTGGTGCTGATGGGCATGCTCGAGGCATCCTCAGCGGTATGGCACATCTGCCTCAACCTGGGGATTCTGGGTCTGGGTCTGGGCCTGAACATGCAGATCCTGGTGCTGATCGTCCAGAATTCCTTCCCGCTCAGCCAGGTGGGAACTGCAACGGCTGCCAACAACTTCTTCCGGCAGATCGGCGCCACCCTGGGTTCGGCCGTGGTGGGCAGCCTGTTCGCATCACGGCTGACCGGCTTCCTCGCCGAGCGGCTTCCTGCCCAGGCATCCGCAGCAACGGGAGGCGGGGAGTCCCTCACGCCTGCCCTGGTGCAGAGCCTTCCGGAGGAGCTGCGCAGCGTGATCGTGACTTCCTACAGTGAAGCGCTCATCCCCCTGTTCCTCTACATGGCGCCGTTGGCTGCCATCGCCGCCGTGCTGTGCCTCTTCGTCACCGAGAAGCCCCTGGCCACCACGCTGGAGCACGACGCCGGCCCCGAGTCGATCGGTGAAGGCAGCATCGTAATGGGTGGCAGGGAGAACGCGCCGACGTCGAAGTAGTACCGTGCCTCCCAGGAGGGTCCGGCACAATAGCGGAATGACTACCGTTCGCGAGCCGCGCCCCTCTGCCTACCTCATCACCCGGGAGCGCCTGATCGACGCTCCCGCCGGCCGGATCTTCGAGGTCCTCGCAACTCCCTCCCTGCACAGCGTGATCGACGGCTCGGACACGGTGAAGGGCGAACAGCCCAATGGTCCGAAGCGGCTGGCGCTCGGCGCGCGCTTCGGCATGGACATGAGCATGGGGGCCAGCTATCGGATCCTCAACACGGTGACCGAGTTCGAGGAGGGGCGCCGCATCGCGTGGCGCCACTTCTCGCGGCATACCTGGCGCTACATTCTCGAGCCGCGCGGCGACGCGACCCTCGTGACCGAGCAGTGGGATGCCCGCGACGTCCCCTTCAAGCTGGTCCTCCGGCTCGCCGGCTTCACCCGGCGGCACCCCGAGAGCATCGAGAAGACGCTGGCGAAACTCGAGGAGCACGTCGCCGGCTGATCGTCGGCGCGTGCGCAGGACAACGACGACGTCGCTCGTCCCGTCCGGCGAGGTCGCCGTTGTCTACGGCTGCCCCGTCGACGGGAGGATACTCAGATCACCGAGGTGCCGAACAGCAGGCCCAGCACGTAGGTGGCCGCTGCGGCACCCAGCCCGATTGCCATCTGCCGCAGTGCGAGCCGGAGCGGTGAGGTGCCGGACAGCAGCCCGACGACGGCGCCCGTGGCAAGCAGTGCAAGGGCCACCAGGACGCAGGCGGTGACGACGGCGGCGGTGCCCGTCAGGCCGAGCAGGTACGGCAGGACGGGGATGATGGCGCCTGAGGCGAAGAAACAGAAGCTCGACGCCGCGGCTCCGAGACCGGTTCCTACGGCTTCGTGGTCATCGGGAGTGACGTCGTCGTCGGGTTGGAGGGAATAGCTCGGGTCGCAGTCGCAGCCGTAGAGCCCCATCCGCTCGGCAGCGCGGTGCTCGGCGGCTTCCGGGGTCATGCCGCGTGCCCGATAGACCAGGACCAGCTCGTTCGCCGCGATGTCCAGTTCCTTGGCGGCGGTCAGGGTGATTTGGGTGGGACGGGTCGCCGAGAGCAGTTCACGCTGCGACCTCACCGACACGTACTCGCCGGCGCCCATCGACAGTGCCCCGGCCAGCAGTCCCGCGAGCCCGCTGAACAGGACGAACGACGTCGAAACGCCCGTGGCGCCGATGCCCATGATGAGTGCGAGGTTGCTGACCAGGCCGTCGTTGGCCCCGAAGACGGCAGCCCGGAAGTTGCCCGAGAGCCGATTCCTGCCGCGTGTGGCGAGTCCGCGAACCACTTCCTCGTGAATCTGTTCATCCGCTGCCATGGCACTGGTGGCCGAGGGATCGGTGGCATACGGGGACCGTCCCTCGGCGCGCTGGGCTAGGGCCAGCACAAAAACCGAACCGAAGCGCCGGGCGAGGAGCCCGAGAATCCTGTTCCGGACGGAAGGCGTCGCGGGTCTGCCTGCCGCGCCGCCCAGCAGGGCGAGCCAGTGCGCCTCGTGGCGACCTTCGGCCTCAGCGAGCTCGAGGAGGATTTCGCGTTCCTCGCCCTGCCGCCGCTGTGCGAGGTAGCGATAGGTGGCTGCCTCGGCACGCTCATCTGCAAGATACTGCCGCCACCGCTTAACGTCCTGTGGACTGGGACTGGCCTCGGGGGCGCTCACTCGGTACTCCTGGTCGGCGGTTCGCTGCCCTCAATCCTAGCGCGGGGAGCACGCGGCCCCGGCCGGCCCCTAGCGCGGGGAGCACGCGGCCCCGGCCGGCCGCTTGCCGACGGCGGAAGCGGGCTACCGTGGGGCGTCCCGCACGCGGTAGAGTCGGTTCCGTCCAAACAGGAAGCAGGCTTATGGATTTCGCGCCGCCACGTTCGTGGGTCACCCGGTACGGCCCCGGTGTGCCCGCGGAGATCGCCGTGCCCGGCGGGTCCCTTCCGGATCTGCTTGAAGCGTCCGTCCGCTCCTATGGCCGGTCGGTGGCGCTTGAATTCTTCGGCGCGGAAACGAGCTACCGCGACCTCGGCGATTCAGTACTGAAGGCGGCTGAAGGGTTGCGCCGCCTGGGCGTCGGCGCCGGAGACCGGGTTGCGCTCGTCCTCCCCAACTGCCCCCAACACATCGTGGCGTTCTACGCCGTGCTGCGGCTCGGCGCCATCGTCGTCGAGCACAACCCGCTCTACACCGATCGGGAACTGCGCCACCAGTTCGAGGACCACGGAGCCACAGTGGCCGTGGTGTGGGACAAAGTGGTGCCGCGCGTCCAGGCGCTGCCGGCCGACGTCGGCGTCGGATCGATCGTGTCGGTCAGCCTCCCCGCGGCCCTGCCCGCACTGAAGCGGTTCGCCCTCTCCCTTCCGCTGCCTGCAGCGAAGAAATCCAGGGACGCCCTGACGACGTCGGAACGGCTGTCCGGCCCGCGGCCCGTGCTCAGCTGGCGCAAGCTCCTTGCCCACCGCCCCCTCCGCAAGCAGCACCCCCGGCCCTCGTCCGGGGACACCGCGGTGCTTCAATACACCAGCGGGACGACCGGCCAGGCCAAGGGGGCGATCCTGACCCACCGGAACCTGCTGGCCAATGCCGCCCAGGGCCGGGCCTGGGTTCCCGGGCTCGGAGAGGGGAGCGAGGTCGTCTACGCGGTCCTTCCTCTGTTCCACGCCTACGGTCTGACCCTGTGTTTGACGTTCGCCATGAGCATCGGTGCGCGGCTCGTACTCTTCCCGCGGTTCGACGTCGACCTCGTGCTTCGCGCGGCCCGCAGGAGTCCGCCGACGTTCCTGCCTGCCGTTCCGCCCATCTACGAGCGGCTGGCTGCTGCAGCGAACGCCCGTGGCGCCGACCTCACTTCCATCCGCTGCGCCATCTCCGGTGCCATGAACCTTCCCGGCGCCACTGTCGAGCTGTGGGAAAAGACCACGGGCGGGTACCTCGTGGAGGGCTACGGCCTCACCGAGACGTCGCCGGTGGCGATCGGCAACCCCATCGGTCCTACACGGCGCCCCGGAACGGTGGGGCTGCCGTTCCCCAATACGGACATCCGTGTCGTCGACCCGGACGATCCCTCCCAGGACCGCGAACCCGGGCAGCCGGGGGAGCTGCTGATCCGGGGGCCCCAGGTGTTCTCGGGCTACTGGCGGAAGCCCGAGGAAACCGAAGCCGCCCTGCTCGACGGCGGCTGGTTCCGCACCGGTGACATCGTCCGGGTCGATGCGGACCACTACGTGACGATCGTGGACCGTATCAAGGAACTGATCATCACCGGTGGGTTCAATGTCGCGCCGTCGGAGGTGGAGGACACCCTGTCAGCCCACGCGGACGTGGCCGACGCCGCCGTCGTCGGGATGCCGAGGACCGGTGGGGGTGAGGACGTCGTCGCCGTCGTGGTCCTCAGGAAGGGGTGCGATCTCGATGGCGACGCGCTCCGCGAGCACTGCCGGGCGGCCCTGGCCGCCTACAAGGTACCGAAACGCATTCTTGCGGTCGAGGAACTGCCGCGCTCGCTGATCGGCAAGGTCCTGCGGCGAGAGGTGCGCACACGGCTGCTCCTCGAGGGGACGGCGCCGAACAGTCGGGGACCGGGGAAAACTGTAGAAGTCAACGATCGGATGGGAACAGAGTGAGCAACCAGAACATACACCCTTCAGGGGAGACGGGTCCGTGGCAGGGACCACTCGGCCGTACGAGCATCCGTGTAGCACAGGTGCTCCTGCTGCTCGTGCTGGCGGTCGTGATGGTCTACGCCCTGATCCAGGTGAGGCTCGTCGTGATCCCGATGCTCCTGGCCCTGATTCTTGCCGCAGCCATTGGTCCCCTCGTGCTGTGGCTGCGCAGGAAGGGCTGGCCCAGTGCTGCGGCTACCGGCTTCTCATTCCTCCTGCTCCTGGTCGCCTTCGGAGGGTTGATCACCGGCATCATCTTCGCCGTCGTGGGGCAGGCGGGTGAACTCGTCAGCCAGGCCACTGAAGGCTTCGACCAGATCTACGCTTTCGTCCAGGACGGGCCCATCCCTGTGGACGACCAGCAGATCCAGCAGGCGCGCGACGCCGCCATCGACTTCGCGACGAGTAGTACCGTGGGCGCCGGGGCGATCTCCGGTCTGAGTGCGGCCGGCAGCTTCATCACCGGTGCCCTGCTCATGGCGGTCATCCTGTTCTTCTTCCTCAAGGACGGCGAGCAGATCTGGGCCTTCATTCTCCGCGCGTTCAAGGGCAAGCGACTCGTCAAGGCGCGGCGTGTAGGGCACGACAGCCTGCTGGTGCTCGGCGGATATGTGCGCGGTACCGCGATCGTGGCGCTCGTGGACTCCTTCTTCATCGGCCTTGCGCTGGTGATTCTCGGCGTACCGCTCGCCCTTCCGCTCGCGGCCATCGTGTTCGTGGGAGCCTTCATTCCATTGGTGGGTGCCACGCTTGCGGGTGTTCTCGCAGCACTCATCGCACTGGTGGCGAACGGGCCCACCACGGCGCTGATCGTGATCATCGTGGTGATCGTGGTCAACCAGCTTGAAGGCAACTTCCTGCAGCCTGTGGTCATGGGGCGTACGCTCAGCGTGCACGCCCTGGTCATCCTGCTTGCACTGACTGCCGGGACCATCCTGGCCGGCATCATCGGCGCCATCCTTTCCGTCCCGGTAGCTGCCGTGGGCTGGGCCGCCATCAAGGCATGGAACCGGGAGGACGACAGCGAGATCACTGCCGCTGAGATCGAGCGCGCGGAGAAGGAGACCGCGCTCGATGAAAGCGGCCACGGCCTCAGTTCCATGGCCAAGGAAGACCGCCCCTTCCTGGGCAGGATTGCGGCGGTGTCTGTCGCCAGGGCAGCAAAGCGGCCCGCCACGGAATCCCGTGCGGATCGGGTCAAGGGCCGCCGCGCCACCGGGGCGGCGGAGGATCCCGGCCCTGGCGGCAGTGGCGGCAGTGACGGCGGTTCAACGGCGGCGGGCAGGACGAATAGTGCGGAATAGGCATTGAAGAGGCCGCCTGACCTGGGGTTTCCCCTGGTCAGGCGGCCTTTTTCGGTTCGAGGTAGAGCATCAGGTCTGACGGCCGGCAGTCTCAGCGGGCCCGGTGCTCGGTCGATGGGGGCGGTCCGGCAGGTTCTGCGCCGTCGTCGTCGGGCAGGATCCCCGCAACCCGCCGCTCCCACGCGGCCATCACCGGAGCGCTGGTGGCCGGAGTCATGTAGGACACGAGGATGTAGGCGGCGGCCGAGGCAAGGAGGCCGTAGTAGATCGGCTCATTGGCGTACACGCCGTCGTACTGGTCTTCCGCGTTGATCTCGAGGTAGGCCATCGTGGCCAGGGTGACGGTGGTGCCCACCGCCATGGAGACGCCGGCGCCGAGCCCGTTTCCGCGCTTCCAGACCAGACCGCCCAGGATGGCCACGAGCAGGCCGCCCACCAGGATGTCGTAGGCGATCGTGAGCGCCGCGACGACGTCCTGCACCACGATCGCCAGGGCGATGGTCACAATGCCCAGGCCGAGGACCCACCGGCGGCTCGACGCGACGTCGTGCCCGTCCTCCGCGGCGGCATCGCTTCCCTTCGGGTCGGACGCGGAGTCGACGCCGGGACCCTGGCCGAACCAGCTTCGGACGTAGGGAACGACATCGGTGCGCGCTACGGTCGCAGCCGCGATCAGCGCACCCGAAGCGGTGGACATCATGGCGGCCACGGCGGCCGCCAGGACCAGTCCGCCGACGCCGATCGGCAGGACGTTGATGGCGATGTCCGCATAGACGTCGTCACGCGATTCGATGTTCGGCAGGATCACGCTCGCGGCCATGCCGATGACCGCTCCTGCCACTCCGTAGAGGATGCAGTAGACGCCGGCAGCGGCGCCACCCCAACGGGCGACCACCGGTGTCTTCGAGGTGAAGACCCGCTGCCAGATGTCCTGTCCGATCAGCAGTCCCAGTGTGTAGACCACGAAGTACGTGATGATGCTCTGCAAACCGATTCCGGTGATGCTGAAGAACTCTGCTTCGGATCGCTCGGCAATGCCGCTGAAGCCGCCCGCAGAGGCCAGGGCGAAGGGAAGCATCAGGGCGAACACCCCGATGGTCTTGATGACGAACTGCGCCATATCGGCGAGAGTGATCGACCACATGCCGCCGATGGTCGAGTAGATCAGCACGATGACCCCGCCGAGGGCTATGGAGAGGGCCCGATCCCAACCGAAGAGCACCACGAAGATGGTTGCGTAGGCACCAGTGGACGTGGCACAGAGCATCAGCGTGTAGGCAAGCATGACGATGCCGGACACCTTCGTTGCCTCGTGCCCATAGCGCAGGGTCAGCATCTGGGAGACGGTGTAGATCTTCAGCTTCTGGATGGTGGGTGCGAACAACAGGCTCAGCAGCAGGACGCCCGTGCCGATGGCGACGACGAGCCACATTCCGGAGATGCCGAAGGTGTAGCCGAGTCCCACCCCTCCCACCGTGGAAGCCCCGCCCAGCACGACGGCGGCCATGGTGCCGGTGTAGAGCAGTGGACCGAGACGCCGTCCGGCGACGAGGTAGTCGCTGGTGTTCTTGGTCCGCGACTTGCCCCACCAACCGAAACCCAGCATGGCAACGAGGTACACGACCACGATCGCGATATTGATTGTCTGCATTTTTGTCCTGACCGGGTGCTTGGTGCTTTGGAGGCAACTTATGTTGCGTATTAGGCTACTGTGACGCGCCTTACGCGTCAATGCAGTAGGCGCCCACCGGTGCGGTCGGCACGTGCAATGGTGGATAAGCTCTAAGCCTGCTTGTTGCCGAAAGGATCCCATGAAAGCGTTGCCAGTAGAACCCACCAATGCCCCCGTGGCCATCGGGTCGCGCATTCGCGCGGAACGGCAGTCGCAGCGCATGACCATCGAGCAGGTTGCCGAATCCACCGGACTGACGAAGGGTTTCCTCAGCAGAGTGGAGCGGGACCTCACCTCGCCCTCGGTGGCGTCGCTGGTCACGCTGTGCCAGGTGCTGTCCATCTCGATCGGGGATCTGTTCCTCGATCCTGAGATCCACCTCACCAAGCTCAGCGGAGCACCGCGGATCAGTCTGGGCGGCGAAGGGATCAACGAGCGGCTTCTGACGGCCCGTTCGGAGCGCCGGCTGCAGATGATCCGGGCCGTCATCGAGCCACACGGCCGCGGTGAGGATGAGCTGTACTCGGTCGACTGCGAGGTCGAAACCCTCCACGTCATCGAGGGCAGGTTCGAACTGGTCTTCTCCAACGAGCGCTACGAGCTCGAAGCGGGTGACACCGTCACCTTCCCGGGGCGGGAACCGCATACCTGGGTCAATCCGACGGATGTCCGCGCGGTCATCCTGTGGACCCTCGTCCCGGCGGCGTCACACGGCTGAATTCCTCCGGCTTCCCGGGCCGGTCGGCGCGAGCCGCTTCGCCAGATAGGGGGCTGTCCGGCTCCCGCTCGAGACGGCGACAACGGCAGGTGTCCCCGAGGCAACGATGCGGCCGCCCTCGTTCCCGCCGGATGGGCCGAGATCGATCACCCAGTCGGCAGCAGCCACCACATCCATCTCATGCTCGACCACCACCACCGTGTTGCCGGCGTCCACCAGCGTGTTGAGCTGCTTCAGCAGCAGCCGCACGTCCGCGGGGTGCAGGCCCGTAGTCGGCTCATCGAGCAGGTACAGAGTGTGTCCCCGGCGTGCACGCTGCAGTTCGGTGGCCAGCTTGATCCGCTGCGCCTCACCGCCCGAGAGTTCGGTGGCCGGTTGTCCGAGCCGCAGGTAGCCCAGGCCCACCTCCCGAAGGGTCGCCAGGCTGCGCGCGGCGGATGGCACGTCGGCGAGGAAGTGCGCGGCATCGTCGACCGTCAGCCCCAGGACCTCGGCGATGGTCCTGTCCCGGTACAGCACCTCCAGGGTTTCGGGGTTGTACCGCGCCCCGTGGCAGGCCGGACACGGCCCGTAGCTGCCGGGGAGGAACAACAGCTCGACGGCGACGAAGCCTTCGCCGAGGCAGGTCTCGCAGCGGCCCCCCGCCACGTTGAAGGAAAACCGGCCGGCGTCGTAGCCCCGCGTGCGGGCGGCGTCCGTGGTGGCGAAAGCCTTGCGGACGGCATCGAACAGCCCGGTATAGGTGGCGAGGTTCGAGCGCGGCGTCCGCCCGATGGGTTTCTGGTCCACCCGCACCACGCGGTCGAGGGATTCCAGGCCCTCCACGCGGCCGACGACGGTGCGGTCGCCCGGTGCCGACTCGAAGTCGTTCCCGGCGTCGCCCTCGGGATCAACCGGTGAATCGTTGCGGACGTGCCTGCCGACCACATCGGCAAGGACCTGGCTCACCAGGGTGGATTTGCCGGATCCGGAGACACCGGTCACCACGGTCATGACGCGCAGGGGAAGATCGGCGTCCAGACCGCTGAGGTTATGCCGGCGGATGCCCTTCAGCCGCAGCCAGCGATCCGCCTGCCGCAGCGCCCGGGCCGGCAGGGTGTTGTCCGGCGCCGTGTCCGGGAAGAGGAACGGCCGCGTGACCGACTCCTCGATCCCCGCCAGGCCCGGTACCGGGCCGCTGTAGAGTACCGCGCCACCGCCCTCACCGGCGCGGGGCCCGACGTCGACGATCCAGTCCGCACGCTGCACCACGTCCATGTTGTGCTCGACGACGAACACGGAATTGCCCGACGCCTTCAGCGCTTCGAGGACGTTCAGGAGTGGTTCGGCATCTGCCGGATGCAGTCCAGCCGAGGGTTCGTCCAGCACGTAGATGACCCCGAACAGGCCGGACCTCAGCTGCGTCGCGATCCGCAGGCGCTGCATTTCGCCGGGGGACAGGGTGGGGGTGGTGCGGCCGAGGCTCAGGTAACCCAGGCCGAGTTCAAGGAGTATGTCGATGCGCTGCAGCAGGTCGCGCGTGATGGTGACAGCCACACCGGTGGTTTCACCGGATGACGGCGACTGCCACGCCGCGTCGGGTTCCTCCAGCCCGGCAGTGGGCCGGATGGTTGCGGCAAGGTCTGCCAGGGACAGGGAGTTGAGCTCGGCAATGCTTCGGCCGGAGAAGGTGACGGCGAGCGCCTCGGGGCGGAGCCCGCTTCCTCCACAGAGGGGGCAGGGGCCCGATTCCATGTACTGGAGCACCCGCTCGCGCATCGACTGGCTCTTCGAATCCGCCAGGGTGTGCAGGACGTAGCTCCTGGCGCTCCAGAATCGTCCCTTGTAGGGCTTGGCGACTCGGTCACGCTGGGGAGTCACCTGCACCTGCGGTTGTTCCTCGGTGAAGAGGATCCAGTTCCGTGACTCCTGCGGCAGGTCCTGCCAGGGGGTGTCGACGTCGTGGCCCAGCTCACGGACGATGTCACGGAGGTTCTTGCCCTGCCACGCGCCGGGCCAGGCGGCGATAGCGCCGCCGCTGATGGTTCGGGAGGGATCCGGCACCATTTTCTCCTCGGTGACGGTGTGGGCAGTGCCGAGTCCATGGCATCGGGGACAGGCGCCTGCCGCTGTGTTGGGGGAGAAGGCGTCCGATTCCAGGCGTCGGTCCACTCCCCGCGGGTAGGTGCCGGCACGGGAGAACAGCATGCGCAGGGAGTTGGAGAGCGTGGTGAGGGTTCCCACGGTGGAGCGTGAACTCGGCGTGCCCCGACGCTGCTGGAGTGCGACGGCCGGCGGCAGACCGCTGATGCTTTCAACCTTGGGGTTGTGGCCCTGCTGGATCAACCGGCGGGCGTAGGGCGCCACCGATTCCAGGTACCGCCGCTGCGCTTCGGCGTAGATGGTGCCGAACGCGAGGGAGGATTTCCCCGAACCCGAGACGCCGGTGAAGGCGACCACCGCATCCCGGGGGACGTCGACATCGACGTTCCGTAGGTTGTTCTCCTGTGCGCCGCGGACCCGGACGAATCCGTCCGGGGTGTCGGCGGGAGGACCGGGGTGAAGGGGAAATTCGATTGTCGATGCCATTCTCCTGACTCTAACTGTGTCCTCCGCCCGGCGCTCCGAGCCCCCGGCGGGCTTCAGCGGATACCTTGACGAGGCCCCCTGCCACAATTAGCCTAAGGTGAAACAGTTGATGCATATTGAGCAACCAGTTGACGCGCCCCTGGGCGGACGACGGAGAGCGACACCTTGGAAGATATACGGATTTCCACCGGCGGAACCTTAGGACCGATCGATTCTGCGCAGATTCCCCGCTACGCGGGAGCTGCGACCTTCGCCCGGCTGCCCCGCCTCGACCAGGTGCCGCGCACCGATATCGCGGTGGTCGGCGTGCCGTTCGACTCGGGGGTTTCCTACCGGCCGGGTGCCCGGTTCGGCGGTAACCATATCCGTGAGGCCTCACGATTGCTCCGCCCCTACAACCCTGCGCTCGACATCTCCCCGTTCGAACGCGTGCAGGTCGCCGATGCGGGTGACATGGCCGTCAACCCCTTCAATATCAACGAAGCGATCGAGACGGTGCAGCAGAACGCACTGGACCTCACTGCGGGCGGCACCCGCCTCGTCACACTTGGCGGTGACCACACCATTGCGCTGCCGTTGCTTCGGGCCGCCACCGAGCGTGCCGGTTCCCCCGTGGCGATGCTCCACTTCGATGCGCACCTTGACACGTGGGACACCTACTTCGGCGCGGAGTACACGCACGGTACACCGTTCAGGCGGGCCGTCGAGGAGGGCATCCTCGATACCGAAGCCATTTCCCATGTGGGTACGCGGGGCCCCCTGTACGGGGTGAAGGACCTCGAGGACGACCGCCGTTTCGGGTTCGGCATCGTGACGTCGTCGGACGTGTTCCGGCAGGGCGTCGATGAGATCATCGACAAGCTCCGCACCCGCATCGGCAACCGCCCGCTCTATGTCTCGGTGGATATCGATGTCCTCGATCCCGCCCATGCCCCCGGCACCGGGACGCCGGAGGCCGGAGGCATCACGAGCCGCGAGTTGCTCGAAATCCTGCGCGGGCTCCGTGGAATGAACCTGGTGGGGGCGGACGTCGTCGAGGTCGCGCCCGCGTACGACCACGCCGAGATCACCGGTGTGGCGGCCTCGCACGTCGCCTATGACCTTGTCAGCCTGATGGCGGACAACCTTCTGTCGACCAACGGCAAGGAGAACTGAATGGAAATCACCGGCGGCGCAGCCTCAGCCCCACCCCAGCCCGTGTCCGGCCAGCGCAACGGCGGTGACCTCGTGGTCGAAACGTTGACGGCCCTCGGTGCGACGACGGTCTTCGGGATACCGGGCCAGCATGCGCTCGGCCTGTTCGACGCCCTGTCGAGGTCTCGGTTGACCTTCGTCTCCTCCCGCGTCGAGAACAACTCGGCCTTCGCCGCCGACGGCTTCGCGCGCGCAACCGGCGAGGTGGGAGTGCTGTTCCTCTCGACCGGCCCCGGTGCGCTCACCTCCCTCGCGGGGTTGCAGGAGGCGTACGCCACCGGTGTGCCGATGGTCGTCATCGCGAGCCAGATCCCCCTCGAGGGCCTGGGCGCGCGCCGCAAGGGAATGCTGCACCAGCTCGATGACCAGAAGGCGTCGGCTGCCAATGTGAGCAAGAGCCAGAGGCTCATCCAGCATGCCTCGGGGATTCCCTCCGCCATCCAGGACGCCTGGACCGAAGCTGTCTCCTCGCCCCAGGGCCCGGTCTGGATCGAGGTACCGCAGAACGTGCTGCTGGATCCCGTTATGGTTCCGGCGGTGGAGGATGCCCTGGCGGAGCCCTTCGACAACCCGCCCCGCATCGAACTGGTCCGCGAAGCGCTCGCATGGCTGAATCAGTCGAAGCGGCCCGCCATTGTCGCGGGCGGCGGGACGCGGAGGGGCAACTCCGAGGAATGGCTCCTCTCCATCGCCGAGAAGCTGGGTGCACCGGTGGTCTGCTCGCCCGGAGGCAACGGCGCCTTTCCCTGGCGTCACGAGTTGTCCCTGCAGTCCTGGGTCGAGGACCGGCATGTCACCGAGGTCCTCGAGGACGCCGACCTTCTGCTGGTGATCGGTTCCTCACTGGGTGAGGTGACCTCCAACTACTTCACGCTCGAACCGCGCGGACGCATCATCCAGATCGACGCCGAACCGCGGGTGCTCGAGTCGAACCGCCCGGCGCTGGGCATCCGTGCCGATGCGGGGCAGGCGCTCAAGGCCATCGACGAGGGACTCGCCGACCTGGACCGGAGGCGCACGGACGGGTACGACGCCGTGGCCCTCGTCGCTGAGACACTCGCGAAGGTGCAGGCGCGGCTGGATTCCCAGGACCTCGGCATGGAGCGCCGTTTCCTGGCCGACATCCGCGAGGCAGCCCCGGACGACATGCAGACGTTCTGGGACATGACCATCTCCGCATACTGGGCGTGGAGCTGCTGGGACGCCCGGTCGGGGCAGTTCCACTCGGCGCAGGGAGCCGGTGGCCTGGGCTACGGCTTCCCGGGTGCCATCGGCGGCGCGGTAGGGCTCGGATCGAAGGGGAAGAACCCCCGCGTGCTCGCTGTCTCGGGCGACGGCTCGGCGATGTACTCCATCGCCGAACTCGCCACCGCACGGCAGCACGACCTCTCGGTCACCTGGTTGATCGTGGACGACGGAGGATACGGCATCCTGCGCGAGTACATGGAGGGGGCCTTCGGCAAGGCGACCGCGACTGAACTCTCCCGGCCCGACTTCGTGAAACTCGCGGAGTCCTTCGGGGTGCCGGCACGACGCGTGGAACCATCGGGCGTACGGCAGGCCCTCGAGGAAAGTTTCGCGGCCGAGGGGCCCAACGTGGTGGTGGTCGAGACTCTCCTGAGGCTCTTCGCGCCGACCCACCTCGATGGATAGCCTTCCGTCCGGTCTCTGTCGGGAGGTAGGGTCGGAAAACGCCCCTACCGCCAACGGGAGACAGCTCAGGAAGGAACGACGATGTCATTCTCCAAGGGAGACAAGGTGACCTGGAATACGTCCCAGGGAACCACCGAAGGCAAGATCGTAGAAAAACGCGTCAAGGAGTTCGAGTTTTCCGACCATAAGTTCAAGGCGTCCGAGGACGAGCCGTATTACATCGTCGAGAGTGCGAAGACGGGGGCGAAAGCCGCTCACAAGGAAAGCGCCCTCAGCAAGAAATAGCGTCGGACCAGGAAACCCAGCGACCTACTCCAGGGGGTCGTGACCCCAGTTCATGAGTGAGTAACGCCACCTGGAATCTTCAATCTCCTCCTTGGCGGGCCGTTGCGCGAGGTGGCGGTGCACATAGCCGACCACCTTCCTCATGTGCGCAGCATCGGCGTCCGTCAGGTCCTCCTTCTTCGTACCGAGGAGCTCGACGATCCGGCGCCCGGAGGCGTGTCCTACCGACTCTCCGCCCTCCTTCTGCCCTACTGCCTTCGATTCCTCGGTGTCAAGCCATTTCTCGAGGGTCGATGCGCTCATGTTGACCGCCTCTTTCCACTCGGCCCATACCTCATCCACTTTCCTGTGCTGGTGGTCGGACTCTGTCATGGCGTAGATCCTTTCGTGGGCGACCGATGGGGACCTGCTCCCCGGCAGCGGGTTTTTTACCTTTCCCGTAGCTTAATCCTAAGCATGCTGATAAATGTAGAGAGTAGGCCGAATCAAGAGATTAAAGGAGCACGACATCATGGCAGGAAACCTTTTGGCACGATCAGCCCACGATCTCGGTGCGGCAGCCTGGTTTGGCGGCACCCTCATGGGCGCCGTTGGACTCAACGGCGCCACAGCCAAGGCAAAGGATCCCAAGGAGCGCACTCGGCTGTCGAGCCTCGGCTGGGGAATGTGGACTCCGGTGCAGGTTGCGGCCTTCGCGGCCCATGCGGCCGGCGGTGTCGGCCTGATCATCGGCAACAAGGGCCGTGTCGCAGCGCAGGACACTGTCGGATCGAACACCCTGTGGAAGTCCATCATCACGGTGGTGGGCATGGCACTTTCGCTGTACTCCGGAATCCTCGGCAAGAAGGTCGGCGAACTCGCCGACGAAGGTAGCCAAGGTGCCACGGAGCCCCGCCCCGGTGCATCCGACGAACTCACCAAGGCCCAGTCCCAGCTCAAGATGCTCCAGTGGGTGCTTCCCATCATCAGTGGCATCGTCGTTGTGATGGGCGCCAAGCAGGGCGAGATGCAGCGCCCCGAGAACGTCAAGAAGGGCCTCTTCAAGTAAACTCCGCAAGGAGGAATCCCCCGGATCCCTGAAGTGCCGCGCGGGTCAGATCATCTGATGCACGGGCAGCGTCCTCGGGAGACGGGGGATTCTCTCTGTCCGGCGATGGGTCGGCGAGGAGTGCCGACATGCCACCCGGTCGGAACGGAGGTCACCGTTTCCGGTGTCACTGTATACGGCAGTCACTGCATGGTGAACGCCCGGGTCACTCCCGCGTGCACCGCTGGAATCCGGATCAATCCGGCGAAGAGCCGGTTGCGGAGGTCCAGGACGGCTGACGGCAGCGGACGCCCGAGTGCCATGTTCACGTGGGCCATCCGCCGAGCACGGCGCGCCGCCTCCCGCCGTTCGGTATGGAAGGACTGCAACCTTCGCCCGACGTCCTCTCCGTCCCGCAGCGAGGACGCAATGATCGGCACCAGGTGCTCTGCGTCCAACCAGCCCAGGTTCATGCCCTGTCCGCCGATCGGGCTCACCTCGTGGGCGGCATCGCCCACGAGCGCAATCCGTCCGGAAACCAGCTGACGGGCGAGCCGTGAACGCACCTCGAAGGCGCTGAGCATGCTGTTGCTTCCGGGATCGACAGCCATTCCGGTGCGTGCCGCGATGAGCGTCGCGAGGCCCTCGGCCGTCGGTCGCTCCACCGGCCGCGCCACGCGCACCACCCAGCGGCGGACCGCCCCGGGCAGCGGAAAGGATTCGACAATGCCGCCCGTCTCGAGGTACAGCACGGCGGAGGCGCCGTCCGTCGTGGTGTCCGCGAAGTCCCCCATGACGTAGCAGTCGGGATAGGTGAGCCCGGGTGCCCTGATGCCTGCGGCATCGCGGACGGCGCTCCGGGCCCCGTCCGCCCCGACCACGAGGGCGGACTCGAGCAGCCTGTCGGCGCCGTCGGTCCGGGCTTCCGCGAACACCCGATCGCCCGTGTCGCGGACCCGGCCCACCGTGACGCCGCGGCGCAGGGTGCCCGGGTACTCGTCGTCGAGCACTGCCTCGAGAATCTCCTCGGTCACCGCCTGCGGAACAGCAAGGACATACCGGTGCTCACCGGGTAGATCCCTGAACGACACGCCGGCCACGTGCTTCCCGCGGCTCCTGGCGATCCCCTCGCGGATCGGCACCCCCCTTGATACCAGGGCAGCTGCCACTCCGGCGGCATCGAGCGCCGCGAGGGCGGGAGGATGGATTCCGATGGCGCGTGAATGCCTGCTGCGCTCCGTGCGCCGCTCCAGCACGACGGCGTCGAGCCCTGCCCGTCGGAGCAGCAGCCCCGTGTACAGGCCCACGGGCCCGCCGCCCACCACGACGACGTCAAGCATGGTCGTTGCCCCCGCCCCGGTACACCAGCAGATTGTGGAACAGGGGAGCGCCCTGCACGCTCCAGCCCTCGTAGCGCTCCTCCTCGAGGCGGAGCCGGAGCTCGGCGGGCGTGTAGCTGCGCCTGATGGACGTGAGCCCGTCAGTACGGATGTAGGAACCGCGCAGGGGAAGTGTCCCGACCGAGAACAGTCCGTACGCCAGACGGTGCCGCGCGATGTCGCTGTGCACGGCGATACCGGGCGAGAGCTGTTCGGTGTCCCGGAGCAGGCCCGAAAATCCGTCAGGGGAGAGGTGGTGCAGCAGATGGTTGGAAATCACTGCGTCGAAGGTCCGGCCTTCTGCCACCAACTCTGAACTGAAGGCCCTGCGGAACACCAGCCCAGGCACCTTCGGTTGTGCGACAGCGAACGCGTGGGCGCGCTCGTCAGGGTCGATCGCCGTGATGTCGAGATCGAGGCCGTCCCTGCGCGCCCACCGGGCAAGAGCCCGCGGCACATCCCCGCCGCCGGACCCGACGTCGAGCAGTGAACACGACGACGAGGTCGACAGGCGCGGCCGCAGCAGCGTGACGTAGGTGTGCCGCCAACCCGACACCACTGCATTGACGAGACCGAACTGGCGGTACGTGTTCTCCAGCCGGCCCGGATCGCAGTCGGGTTTGTCCATCTCCTCGACGGCGGTTGTGTCCCGCCGCGCCAGGAAACCGGTAGGGCTCATGCTCCTACTTTGGTGAAAAGCGCCGTCTCCACCGTGAGCCCGGGGCCGAAAGCCATGGAACAGATGCGGCCGTTGCCGCCCGACGACGGCTGCTCCAGGATGTGTTTCAGCACGAACATCACGGTGGCACTGCTCATGTTGCCGAACTGCCGGAGCGTTTCGCGGGCGGGTACGAGCTGCTCCTCGGTCAGGTCCAGTTTCGCCTCGACCTTGTCGAGGATGCTGCGCCCGCCGGGATGGATCCCCCAGTGCTCGATGTCGCGGTATGCCATTCCCTTCAGCGTTTCGTCGTGCGCAAGGAGCGGTTCGAGGGCGCCCACGATGTGCTCGTCGATGATGTGGGGGACATACGTGCCGAGAACCATCTCGAAGCCCTCGTCGCCGATGTTCCAGGCCATCGACTCCTCGCCCACCGGGGTGAGGACGGTCTCGAAGTGATCAAGGCTGAGGGCGGGGCCGTCGAGGGGAAGGTCGCGCGCGGTGACGATCGCGGCAGCGGCGCCGTCGGCGAAGAGCGACGAGCCGACGATCGTGTCGGGATTGTTCGAGGACCGCACGTGCAGTGAGCAGAGCTCAGCGCTGATCACGAGCACGACGGCGTCGGGATCCGCCTCACAGAACGCCTTCGCCGACCGAAGCGCCGGGAAGGCGGCATAGCAGCCCATGAAGCCGAGGTGGTAGCGCTGGACCGACGGGGCAAGGTCAAGGGCCCTCACCACCTTGTAGTCGGGGCCCGGCGCGAAGAACCCGGTGCAGGACACCGTCACCACATGGGTCACGTCGGCGGCTTCGATACCCGTCGCGGCAGCGAGGGCCTTGCGGCCGGCCTCGATGAAGAGCTTGGTGCCCTCCTCCGCGTACACCTTGTTGCGGGTCTTGGTACTGGGCGAGAGGATGCGCATTTCCCCCCTGTCGAAGAAGACGGGGTGCTCGGACTCGCTGTCCAGCGTCAGTTCCTTTACCACCGTGTACCGGGTATCGATTCCCGAGGAGTCGAACGCCGTGTTGACGAGCCGGGTGCCGAGCCGGGTGAGGTCCGGCTGCGCGGCGAAGGCATCGCGGACCTGGGGCTGCTTCATGACCGTTTCGGGCACGGCGGTTTCGAGGGACCTCAGCATCACTGTCATAGTCCATTACTAGAGGACTGCCCGGCTAAACACAATGACGGCGAAACTCCCGCTCCGGAAATATGGACAGTAGGCTTATTGTTCCCGCAGGTCCCGACATCCGAGGAGCACGACATGGCAGACGGTCCGGAAAATACGCTCGACCGATCCGATCCGAGGGGGCCGGACGTCGATGCCTCGACCCAACTCCAGGAGTACCCGGGATTCACCGAACGGATGGATCCCCGGCCCGACCACGGGGAGGGCAGCTACCGCGGAAGCGGCCGGCTCGAGGGCCGCAGGGCGTTCATCACCGGCGGGGATTCCGGCATCGGCCGCGCGACCGCGCTGGCCTTCGCACGGGAGGGCGCCGACGTCGCCATCGGGTACCTGCCCGAGGAGGAGGAGGACGGCCGCAGCTGCTGTGAACTCATCGAGGCCGAGGGTCGGAAGGCCCTGGCGGTTCCCGGGGACCTCCGCGAGGAGGCCTACTCGCGGGCGGCGGTCGACCGCGTCGTCGCAGGCCTGGGCGGACTGGACATCCTCGTCAACAATGCCGGGTTCCACATCGCTCAACCGGGCGGGATCGAGGACATCGACGCGAACCAGTTGAGGAGAACCTTCGAAACGAACGTGTTCGGGACGGTCTGGCTCATCCAGGCAGCACTTCCGCACCTGTCGGCGGGCGCAAGCATCATCAACACGACGTCGGTGCAGGGCTACCAGCCGTCGACGAGCCTCATGGACTACGCGGCCACGAAGGCAGCACTCAACAACCTGACCGTCAGCCTCGCCGAACTCCTGGGCGAACGGGGCATCCGGGTGAACGCGGTGGCGCCGGGGCCCATCTGGACCCCGCTGCAGCCCGCCACCACCACATCGGAGAAGCTCGAGAGCTTCGGGAAGGACACACCGTTGGGACGGATGGGCCAGCCCGCGGAGGTTGCCGGGGCCTTCGTGTTCCTGGCGTCGAATGACGCACGCTACGTCTCGGGTGAGGTGCTGGGTGTGACCGGCGGCAAGCCCCTCGGCTAGCGTCCTCCGAACCGTCGACCGAGCGTCCTCCGAACCGTCGACCGAGATTTTCCGGGCAGCGACCAAGCCGGGAGGCCTGGCGCGGCGAATGACAACCAAAGGCGCTGCAGTCCCGACGGCCGCGGCAACCGGCAAATTATCGAACAGGTGGCACTGGCGTGACGAGATTCAGGTACAGGACGGGCGGGTTCCTCACTGCGGGAAGCCTTTCCCTCGCGCTGCTGTCCGGATGCGCGGTGGCGGAGGACAACCCGCTCGACGTCAACACGGCGCGGAACGTCCAGGGCGAGGCCGGACCGGATGCCGCGGAGCAGGACGCGGGTGGCCGGAGCGCCGAAGGCGAGCCGTTCACCAGTGAGAGCGCGGCGGACGCCACCTTCCTGGGCGAGAAGCTGGGGGACGACCCGCTCAACGTCGGTGCCGACGGCGCGAAGCTGTGCGGCGTCCAGCCGGAAGGCGGCGTCCTCACGTACACGGTGATGCTTCACAATCCCACCCTGCAGAGTTTCGTCTTCGGCGATATCAGCCTCGGTGCGCCCGAGGGACTCACCGCGGTCTCCGCCGAGATCACGCCGGCCAACCGTGAGGGCCATGGCAATCACGGAGCAGGGCCGAGTGCCCACGCGGAGCATGAGGAAGTTCCGACACCGGAAGCTTCGGCGCCAAGCACCTTCTCGGTGGAGCCCGTTCCTGCGAACGGATACCTCTTCGAACCGGACCAGCACATCAACATCGTGGTGGCCGTTCAACTCGATGAGGGTGTCCAGCGCGGAACGGCCGAGAACGTGCTGGTGAACTTCTCCACTCCGGATCGCGAGTATTCGGTGCCGCACAACCTCAACATCACCATCGACGAGGAAACCTGCGCCTGAGCCTGCTGTCTTCCGGGTATTCGTTCCACTCCGCGGAGTAAGGAACAATTGCACGAGTGAACCCCCGATCCCCGGCCCCGGACTCCGCCCTTTTCGACCAGCTCGCCCGCGAAATCGGAGTGCGGCCCTGGCAGGTCCGGGCAGCGGTGGAACTGCTCGACTCCGGCGCCACCGTCCCGTTCATCGCCCGGTACCGCAAGGAGCTGACGGGGACGCTCGACGACACCGACCTGCGCACCCTCGATGAGCGGTTGCGCTACCTGCGTGAACTCGACGAACGACGGCGGGCCGTCCGCGAGGCGATCCAGGCGCAGGGCAAGCTGACCCCCGAGCTCGACAGGCTCATCAACGCCGCTGACACCAAATCCAGGCTCGAGGACGTCTACCTGCCGTACCGGACGACGCGCCGGACCAAGGCCCAGGTGGCGCGGGAGGCCGGTCTCGAGCCGCTGGCCGACGCCCTCCTCGCCCGGCCTGCCCTTGAACCCGGCGTCGAAGCTCTGCGGTATCTCGGCGCTGCGGTGTCGACACCGGAGGACGCGCTCGCCGGCGCGCGTGCCATCCTTCTGGAGCGTGCCGCACAGAACGCAGACCTCCTCACCACAGCTCGGGAACGGCTGTGGAGCAAGGGCGTGCTTCGCTCCCGGGTGGCCAGGGAGCAGGAAGCGGGCGGCCAGAAGTTCCGCGACTACTTCGACTTCTTCCAGACTCCCGCATCAATGCCTTCCCACCGCGTCCTGGCATTGTTCCGGGGCGAGCAGGAAGGCGTGCTCGAGGTGAGTGTGCACGAGGCGCCGCCGTCCGATCCCGCAGCCCTCGTGGCGGCCCGCGCCGGTTTCGAGAACGCTGTCGCAAGAGCGCTCGGCGTGACGGACCGCGGACGCCCCTCCGACGCGTGGCTTCTACAGACCGTCCAGCAGGCCTGGCGGCGCATCCTCACCAAGCTCTCACTGGATGTCCGGGCGCGGCTTTTCGCGAATGCCGAGACCGAGGCCGTCCGGGTGTTCGCCGCGAACCTGCGCGATGTCCTGCTGGCGGCGCCTGCCGGAAGTCGACCGGCACTCGGCCTCGACCCGGGCCTGCGGACCGGCGTGAAAGTGGCAGTAGTGGACGGCACGGGCCGGGCGGTGGCCACCGAGACCGTCTACCCGCATGCGCCACGGAACAATTGGGAGGGCGCACTCTCGACGCTGGCCGGGCTGATCGAGAGGCACGATGTCGAGCTCCTCGCCATCGGCAACGGCACGGCCTCCCGTGAAACAGACAAGCTGGCCTCGGAACTCCTGCGTCGGATGCCGGAGCGAAAGCTCCAGAAGCTGGTGGTGTCAGAGGCAGGGGCCTCCGTCTATTCGGCCTCTGCACTCGCCTCGGCCGAGCTGCCGGGTATGGACGTGTCGCTGCGCGGAGCCGTATCAATAGCGCGCAGGTTGCAGGACCCGCTCGCCGAGCTCGTGAAGATCGATCCGAAATCGATCGGCGTCGGCCAGTACCAGCACGACGTGGCTCCCGCGAAGCTGGAGCGGTCCCTCGCCGCAGTGATCGAGGACTGCGTCAACGCGGTGGGAGTCGACGTCAATACTGCATCCCCTGCGCTGCTGGCCAGGGTTGCAGGCGTCGGAACGCTACTGAGCGAGAATATCGTCGCCCACCGCAACACGAACGGGCCGTTCCCGCGGCGCGCCGATCTCCTCAAGGTTCCACGGCTCGGTGCGAAAGCATTCGAGCAATGCGCGGGATTCCTGCGGGTGAGCGGCGGGGCTGAAGCCCTCGACGCCTCCAGCGTGCACCCGGAGGCCTACCCTCTCGCCCGCAGGATGCTTGCCGCCGCAGCGGGCTCCCCGGTTCGTACCCTCGATCCGCAGGAGTTCGTCAACGCTGATTTCGGCCTGCCGACGGTCCTGGACATTCTGGCGGAACTGGAGAAGCCGGCCCGCGATCCGAGGCCCGAATTCACCACCGCATCCTTCCAGGAAGGGGTGGAGCACATTTCGGACCTGATTCCGGGCATGATCCTCGACGGCGTGGTGACCAACGTCGCGGCCTTCGGCGCTTTCGTCGATGTGGGAGTGCACCAGGACGGCCTCGTGCACGTTTCTGCGATGGCGAACCGCTTTGTCAGCGATCCACACCAGGTGGTCCGATCCGGCCAGGTGGTGCGGGTCCGCGTGGTGGAAGCCGATACCGAGCGCAAGCGAATCGCCCTCACGATGCGCCTCGACGACGACGCCGCACGGGTGCCGGTTCGTTCGGGCGGGAACGGACGACGGCGGAGCGACGAGCCGGCCGCCGGCCCGGAACCGAAGGGCGCCGGGCGCCCAGGTGGCGCCGGCGTGCCGGCGACCGGGAAGGAGCGAAAGGCAGCTCCACGCCCTGGCGGGGATGGAGTACCGTCAACCGGGGCAATGGCGGAAGCCCTCAAACGCGCTGGCCTCGCGTAGCCGAGTCTTCCTCGGTGGTACGGATTGAGACCTATTGCGGGTTGGACGCAGAGAACCCCTGCTCCCGAAGGAGGCAGGGGTTCTCTATGGCCCGACGAACTGGATCAACCAGCCCGATGAGACGGTGGGGACTGTTCCCTAGGCGGGAAGCTGCAGTACGGCACCGGTGAAGATGAGGTCAGCGTGGATGACGGTGTCGGTATTGGCTGCATACAGAGCCTGCCACCCACCGGCCACGCCGAGCTTGGTGGCGATGATGTGGAGCGTATCGCCGGCCTGGATGGTGTAGGTCTCGCCGCTCAGCGCAGGAGCCGCGGCCACGGGAGTGTGAACGGGTGCGGCCACGGCGGCAGGAGCCGCGGCTACTGGAGTGTGGACGGGTGCGGCCACGGCGGCAGGAGCTGCCGCAACCGGAGCTGGCACGACGGCCTGGACGGGAGCCTGGGCCACGACGGGAGCCTGGGCTACGACTGGAGCCTGGGCCTGAACCGGAACCTGCGCTACCGGAGCGGGCGCCACGGCAGCGGCATTCTGCTGGAGTGAGACCTGGCCGGGAGCGGCTGCGCTACTCAGGCCGAGCTTGGCGGAGCAGGCAGGCCATGCGCCCCAGCCCTGACCGGCAAGAACGTTCTCTGCGACCTGGATCTGCGTCTCGCGGGATGCGTTCTGGGGCGCGCCCTGGCCGCCGAATGCCGCCCAGGTGGAAGGCGTGAACTGAAGCCCGCCGGAGAAGCCGTTTCCGGTGTTGATGCTCCAGTCTCCGCCGCTCTCGCACTGTGCGAGGCGATCCCAGTCGCTGGCCGGAGCTGCATTCGCGGAGCCTGCTGCGGCTCCGAGTGCGAGACCGGAGAGTGCGAGACCGGCAAGGCCGCGGCGCGCGTTAGTAACAAGTTTCTGATTCTTCATGGGTACGATGCTCCAAAAGGCCACCCGCACTCGTTCCGTCCCCGGAGTTCGTTGCGCCGCTGCTCACCCTTGACGTTTAGTGGTCTTGGTTGGCGACCGCCACATGAGCAGCATGCGGTGGAGGGCGGTGCCGGGCATATGCGATTGCGCGGTAACAACCGGCAACTTTGTGGGATCCCCTACCGGGGAACTTTCCTCACCCTAGAGCATAAGTCGATTGTTGCCAAACCGAGATCGAACGGTGCTTGACTTTGCGTTCGCTGACTGGGGATAAAGTGGCGAAAGTGTTACCCGTATGCCACACTGCCGCTGCCTGATGCGGCAAGGCCCTTATGCGGGGCAGGAAATGGGATACAACAGAGGGATGAACCCTGCCCCTCCTGCCGCGCTACGCTGCGCCATTGCGCTCCGGTGGAGCGACATGGACGCCTACGGGCATATCAACAACGTGCAGGTGCTGCGCATCCTCGAAGAGGCGCGGATCGCGGTCTTCGGCGCGCCGACAGGGACGGGGGCCGGGACCCTGGAGGCGCCGGCGGGGCAGGTGTCCCTGTTCTCGGGCATTGCGCACGGCGTGCAGGCGCTCGTCGTCGAGCATCGAGTGCGCTACACCGCCTCCCTCGAATACCGGGGCGCACCCGTTCTTGTGGACGTCTGGATCAGTGCCATCAAGCCGGCAAGCCTGACCATGGACTACCTGGTGGTGGACCCGGTGACGAACGAGATCTGCGTCAAGGCACAAACTGTACTGGCATTCCTGGACACGGCGACGGGCCGCCTGGAGCGCACCACCCCGCAACAGAAGGGGCTGCTGGCCGGTCTGCTCGGCGATTCTCTGTTCCGGTAGTTCAGCTCGGCTGCCTCGCACGTATCCGGCATCCGAAACCCCTGGGGCGCAACGGGAGGAGAGCAGGAAGGAGAAGCGGCCGGTTGGCCCACAGCCTTCGCTGCAGGCCAACCGATCCAGTGTGCTGCCCCTGCCGTGGGGGCGGCAGGGGAAGGCTACGCCGCTACATACCCGTGGGGGTCGAGGACGTACTTGGTCGCCGCACCGGCGTCGAACTCCTCATAGCCACGCGGCGCCTCGTCGAGACCGATCGCCTTCGCGTTCACTGCCTTCGCAATGGACACCTTGTCATGCAGGATCGCCATCATAAGCCCCCGGTTGTACTTCATGACGGGACATTGCCCCGTGGTGAAGGACAGGGATTTCGCCCACCCGGTGCCGAGGCTGATGGACAGCGAGCCCACCTTGGCCGCATCGTCCACCGCCCCGGGATCGCCCGTGACGTAAAGCCCCGGAATGCCCAGCGCGCCACCGGCGGTCGTGACTTCCATGAGGGAGTTCAGCACAGTGGCCGGGGCCTCGCTCGACGAGCCCGCGCCATGACCGCGCGCCTCGAAGCCCACCGCATCCACGCCGCAGTCGACCTCGGGAACCCCGAGAAGCTGCTCGATCTGGTCCCGGGGATCGCCCTTCGACACGTCGACCGTCTCGCACCCGAAACTGCGGGCCTGCGCAAGGCGCCCCTCGTTGAGATCGCCCACGATCACGACGGCGGCGCCCAGCAGTTGCGCCGACACCGCAGCCGCAAGGCCGACGGGGCCGGCCCCTGCGATATAGACCGTGGAACCCACTCCCACTCCCGACGTCACTGCGCCGTGGAATCCCGTGGGGAAGATATCGGAGAGCATGGTGAGGTCCAGGATCTTCTCGAGGGCCTGATCGCGGTCCGGGAACTTCAGCAGGTTCCAGTCGGCGTAGGGCACCAGGACGTACTCCGCCTGCCCTCCGACCCAGCCCCCCATGTCCACGTAGCCGTATGCGGCGCCGGGGCGCGCGGGATTCACGTTGAGGCAGATGCCGGTCTTGCGCTCCTTGCAGTTGCGGCACCGGCCACATGAGATGTTGAAGGGGACCGAGCAGATGTCACCCACCTTGATGAATTCGACGTCCGGCCCCACCTCCACGACCTCGCCGGTGATCTCGTGTCCGAGCACGAGGTCGGACGGCGCCGTGGTGCGCCCGCGGACCATGTGCTGGTCCGATCCGCAGATATTGGTCGTTACCGTCTTCAGGATGACGCCATGGTTGAGTTTCCGGCCGATATTCGCCGGGTTGACGCCCGGCCCGTCCTTGAGCTCGAAGGTGGGGTAATCAATATCGATGACTTCAACTTTTCCAGGTCCCTTGTAGGCAACGGCTTTGTTCCCAGGCATGTGATTCCCTTTTCTGTTGATCGCCGCCCGGCCTTACGGGGCCGGGGCAGAACTGAACCCCGGAGGCGACGGTCGAGGAATGCCTACCGACATCCAGCGGAGCATGGGCCCAAGATACCGCCTGGAGGGTAGCGCGAAGGTTGCATCGTCCGCGGCACCGGATCCGGTGTCAGGCCTCGGAGTCCCATTCCTCAGCACGCTCAACGGCATCCTCGGGGGAGAGGTCATCCTCGGAGTGCAGGGGTTTGCCGTCACCGGTGTAGCTGGCCGGGACCATGCCCCCCTCATGGTTGCCCTGCTGCTCCCGGATGTTGTCCGCGGGATGCCCGGAGTTCCCGCTGCGCGGTTCCAGAACATCCTCCCGCCAGTGGTGCACGGGAGCGCCGTCGTTATGGGTTCCGGGTGTTGGAGAGGGTGTCTTCGTCACAGTGATTCCCCTTTGGATGCGGTGTCGGTCGTGCTTCAGCCTAACCCCGAAGGCCCCGGCTTTTCAGGGACACCTTCGTCCGAGCCGGTTCGCAGCGAAATGCACCGGCACGCCGGAGGCGTGCTCCATTCGAGCCCTTCCGGACGGAATGTGTACGAATGTATACATTGCAGGGGATGCGTAATAGAATTGGAGACACACGACATTCCATTGAAGGGAGCCCTGTCATGACGACAGCGGATTCATTCGGCTCAAAGGGCACACTTGATGTAGCCGGCGCCGAGTACGAGATTTTCCGGCTGAATGCGGTGGAGGGCTCCGAGCGTCTCCCGTACAGCCTCAAGGTTCTGCTGGAGAACCTGTTGCGCACCGAAGACGGAGCCAACATCACGGCGGACCATGTCCGGGCGCTTGCCCAGTGGGACGCCGACGCACAGCCCAGTACCGAGATCCAGTTCACGCCGGCACGCGTCATCATGCAGGACTTCACCGGTGTCCCCTGCGTGGTGGACCTGGCGACGATGCGCGAAGCGGTGGCGGAGCTCGGTGGAGATCCTACCCGCGTGAACCCGCTGGCGCCCGCCGAGCTGGTCATCGACCACTCCGTCCAGATCGACGCCTTCGGCAACGCCGGTGCCCTCGAGCGCAACATGGAGATCGAATACCAGCGCAACGGAGAGCGGTACCAGTTCCTGCGCTGGGGCCAGACGGCGTTCGATGACTTCAAGGTGGTGCCGCCCGGAATGGGCATCGTCCACCAGGTCAACCTCGAATACCTCGCCCGCACCGTCATGACCCGAGAGGTCGACGTCGATGGAGTGAAAGTCCTCCGCGCCTACCCGGATACCTGCGTCGGCACGGATTCACACACCACCATGGTCAACGGTCTCGGCGTACTCGGCTGGGGCGTCGGCGGCATCGAGGCCGAGGCCGCCATGCTCGGCCAGCCCGTCTCCATGCTGATTCCGCGCGTCGTCGGCTTCAAGCTCACCGGTGAGATCCCCGCCGGTGCCACCGCCACCGACGTCGTGCTGACCATCACCCAGCAGCTGCGCAAACACGGCGTCGTCGGCAAGTTCGTGGAGTTCTACGGCGAAGGCGTTGCCGCAGTGCCGCTGGCCAACCGCGCCACCATCGGCAACATGAGCCCCGAGTTCGGTTCCACCGCCGCGATGTTCCCCATCGACGACGTCACGCTCGACTACCTGCGCCTCACCGGGCGTCCGGCGGAGAACGTGGCACTCGTCGAGGCGTACGCCAAGGAACAGGGGCTGTGGCACGACCCGTCGAAGGACATCCGGTTCTCGGAGTACCTGGAGCTCGATCTCTCCACAGTGGTCCCGTCGATCGCCGGTCCCAAGCGGCCGCAGGACCGCGTGGCGCTCACCAAGTCGAAGAGCCAGTTCCGCGAGGACCTGCGCAACTACTCCAATGATCCCGATATCGCCGAGGCTGCGAGGGGAACGGTGGACGAGGCGTCGGAGGAAAGCTTCCCGGCGTCGGACAGCCCGAGTTTCACCGCAGGCATGTCATCGACCACGATCGACGAGAACGCCAAGCCCCGCGAGACCGTGTCCGAGGAAGAAGGCCCCGCCAGCCGCCCGTCGAAGAAGGTGACCGTCTCCCTGAAGGACGGCCGCGAATTCGAGATCGACCACGGCGCGGTTAGCATCGCATCGATCACCTCGTGCACCAACACCTCCAACCCCTCGGTGATGCTCGCAGCCGCCGTGTTGGCGCGCAACGCGGTGGAGAAGGGCCTGGTCTCCAAGCCCTGGGTCAAGACTTCGGTCGCCCCCGGATCGAAGGTCGTCACCGACTACTACGAGAAGTCGGGCCTCATTCCCTACCTCGAGAAGCTCGGCTTCTTCGTGGTCGGCTACGGTTGCGCCACGTGCATCGGCAACTCCGGCCCGCTCGACGAGGAAATCTCGCAGGCCATCCAGGACAACGACCTCGCCGTGACCGCCGTCCTGTCCGGGAACCGCAACTTCGAAGGCCGCATCAACCCCGATGTGAAGATGAACTACCTGGCCTCCCCGCCGCTCGTCGTCGCCTACGCACTGGCAGGGACCATGGACTTCGACTTCGACACCGAGCCCCTGGGCCAGGACGAATCGGGGACCGATATCTTCCTGAAGGACATCTGGCCGAACCCGGTCGAGGTGCAGCAGGTCATGGACTCCTCGATCAACGAGGAAATGTTCACGGCCAGCTACGGAGCCATCTTCGACGGCGACGAGCGGTGGCAGTCTCTGCCCACGCCCGCCGGCGCCACCTTCGCCTGGGATCCGGAATCGACCTACGTCCGGAAGCCGCCGTACTTCGACGGAATGAAGCCCGAGGCCGAGCCGGTCGAGGATATCGACGGCGCACGCGTGCTCCTGAAGCTCGGCGATTCGGTCACCACCGATCACATCAGCCCCGCAGGCTCGTTCAAGTCCGACACCCCGGCAGGAAAGTACTTGCTCGAGAAGGGTGTGGAGCGCAAGGACTTCAACTCCTTCGGATCGCGCCGCGGAAACCACGAGGTGATGATCCGTGGCACTTTCGCGAACATCCGCATCAAGAACCAGCTCCTCGACGGAGTAGAGGGCGGCTTCACGCGGGACTTCTCCCAGCCGGATGCACCGCAGACCGCCGTCTACGACGCCACCGAGAACTACCGCGCGGCAGGAACGCCGCTCGTGGTGCTCGCCGGCAAGGAGTACGGATCGGGATCATCGCGCGACTGGGCAGCCAAGGGCACCGCCCTCCTGGGCGTCAAGGCAGTTGTCGCGGAGAGCTACGAGCGCATCCACCGCTCCAACCTCATCGGCATGGGAGTGCTGCCACTGCAGTACCCGGAGGGCCAGAACGCCGAAAGCCTCGGCCTCACCGGTACCGAGACGTTCTCGGTCAGCGGCGTGACCGAGCTGAACGAGGGCCGGACGCCGGCGACGGTCAGGGTCACCGCACGGCCGGAAAGCGGGAACGCGATCACGTTCGACGCCGTGCTCCGCATCGACACCCCGGGTGAGGCCGACTACTACCGGAACGGCGGCATCCTGCAGTACGTCCTGCGCCAGCTCGTCGGCTAGGAATCTCCTCGGCCAGGAACTCTGGGCAGGGCGGTGGAAGGCCTCTCCGGCATCCACCGCCCTGCCCCGTTCGTTCGGACGGAACACCATCGTCATCACCGGAGCGCCACCGCTCAACAGCACCCGAGGGAGGCACCATGGCTGAATCGACCGAGGTGTCGGCGCGGATGGACGGCGACGCGATCTTCCGGATCCTCCGTAACGAGATCCTCTCGGGAGTGCACCCGCCGGGAACGGCGCTACGGGAAGTGGTCGTGTCCGAGCGGTTCGGGGTCTCGCGCACACCCGTCCGCGAGGCGCTGAGCCGCCTGCAGCACGAGCGGCTCCTGGAGCGTGCGGCGCGCGGACTGCAGGTGCCGCAGATCGACCCCCAGGAGGTCATCCAGATCTACGACCTGCGCGTGATGCTCGAAGAGGAAGCCGCCGGTCAGGCGGCCCTCAACCGTGGAGCAGCGGACCTGATGCGGCTCGAGGCCCTCCTGGAGCGGGACCGTGCAGTGGTGGACCCGGATGACAACACCAAGGTCACCAACAACCTCGAGTTCCACACCACCCTGTGGGCGGCCGCCCGGAACCCGATCCTCATGGACCTGCTCCAGCGGCTCTCCACCCACCTCATCCATACACCTCGCTCCACGCTGTCCGTCGGGAACCGCTGGCAGGAAGTCCTCGGAGAGCATGACGCGCTCATCCGGGCGGTTGCCGAGCGCCGGGCCGACGACGCACGCAGCATGGCGAGGGTGCACATGGAAACCGCACGCGCCCTCCGGCTGCAGCTGCTGCGCACCTCGGCGGCAGGGTGACGTGATCGCCACGAAGACCACCCCGGACACGCGACTGCTGCTCGACGTCGACACCGGCATCGACGACGCCGTTGCCCTGCTGTACCTGATGGCGACACCCGGCGTGGCCCTCGAGGCGATCACCTGCACTGCCGGAAATGTCGGTGCAGCCCAGGTCGCAGCGAACAACCTTGCGTTGCTCGAACTCGGCGGCTGCGAGGGGGTCGAGGTTGCCCTGGGGAGCGAGGTTCCCCTCGAAGTGCCCCTCGTGACCACCGAGGAAACGCACGGGGACCAGGGGATCGGATATGCAGTGCTGCCCACCGCACGGCAGGAGGTCTCGGCACGCCACGCCGTCGACGTCTGGGTGGAGACCGTGCGCGCCCATCCCGGCGAGATCACCGGACTGATCACCGGGCCGCTGACCAACTTCGCCCTGGCCCTGAGGGCCGAGCCCCGACTGCCGGAGCTCCTTCGGGGCCTCGTGATCATGGGCGGCGCCTTCAACTATCCCGGGAACACCACTCCGGTCGCGGAGTGGAACGTCTCCGTGGATCCCCATGCCGCACGGGAGGTCTTCGCTGCGTACCGGGGGCTGCCGGAGGACAAGCTGCCGGTGGTGTGTGCACTGGAGACCACCGAGCGGATCGAGTGCCGGCCGGAGCACATCGACCGGCTATCCCGTGCAGCCGGTGCCGGAGGGGAACGCGTGTCCCCGGATGATGCCGCCGGCACACTGAGCACCAATGCGAACCCGGTGGTCGGCTGCGTGTCCGATGCCCTCCGCTTCTACCTGGAATTCCACCGGCTGTATGACCAGGGGTACGTGGCCCACCTGCACGATCTCTTCGCCGCGATGGTGGCAACGAACGAGGCGCGCTACACCACGCGCCTTGCCACGGTGGACGTCGAGACGGACTCACGGCTGACGATCGGGCAGACTGTCGGCGACTTCACCGGGATGTGGAGGCAGCCGCCGAACGCTCGGGTGGTCTCAGGGAATCACCCGGGAGAATGCTTCGACCTGATGATCGCCAGGCTTTCCGCGCTGGCCAGGACGCGGGGCGCCGACCGGCGCAGGTAAACTGGGTTCTGCCCGCGCATCGAGCGCGGTCGGCGCCGAGGTGACATGAGGTGCGGTACCCTTTCCCGACGTGCCTAAGGATTGCAAGTGAGTTCAGCCCTGACCCTGCCCCCCCAGCGGGAAACATCCCGTCCACGTCGCGCCCTGATCGCGGCCGGGGCCCTGCTCATCGCCGGGACGTACCTCTACCTGGTGCTGGTCCAGCCCGCCGACGTCGCGGGCGGCGGGGGGAGCGTGGCGTCCCTCGTCTCCCTTTTCGGTTTCCTGGGTGGCGGGGCGTTGCTGGTAGGCGGGATCCTTCCGACGCTGACCACGAGTTCGCTGGTGGTGATGCCCCTCGGCATCGCCCTGAACATCGCCATCGGACAGACCGCGGGGAGCCTCGGCCTGCAGATCTACCTCGACGCCATCGGGACCGTGCTTGTCGCAGTCCTCGCCGGGCCCGCTGCCGGTGCAGCGACCGGTGCGCTGAGCAACGCGATCTGGGGCCTGTTCAATCCCTTCGCGTTGCCCTTCGCCGCCGGTGCGGCACTGATCGGCCTGCTCGCGGGCACCGCCGCGAAGTACGGGGCTTTCCGGCGCGTCTACCTTGCACCGCTTGCAGGCCTCGTCGTGGGTGCGGTGGGCGGACTGGTCGCGGCGCCGGTGGCGGCATTCCTGTTCGGCGCCGCGGGTACGGTGGGCACGAATGCGATCGTCGCGGCCTTCCGTGCGATGGGAGATTCCGTGCTCGTCGCGGCGACGAAGCAGGGCCTGACCTCCGACACCATCGACAAGCTGATCGTGTTCACGCTCGTTGCGCTCATCGTGTACGCGCTGCCGGAACGCGCCCGGAACCAGTTCCCCTTCGTCCGGCGGAACCGGGTTCTTGCCGGCCGTGGCCCGGCAACCGCTGCGGGCGCTTCCGGGGGGTAGCGGATGCCCCGGCGCAGGATCTTCAACCCCCTCACGGAGCTGCTTGCGGCGGCCCTGGTGGTGGTCCTCGTGCTGGTCGTCAACCGCTGGCAGTTCTCACTCGCGGTCCTGGTAGCCGGAATCCTTCCTGCCGTCCTCCTGTCCGGCAAGCCTCGCAGTATCGGCCTCGCGCTCGCCGTCGTCGCGGCGCCCCTCCTCGTCTCATCGCTGGTACTTCACGGCCTGTTCTTCCCTGAAGGGACCTCGGTGCTGGCCCAGTGGGGGCCAGCACGGGTGACCGTGGAGGGGCTCGAGTTCGCGGCACTGACGGGGCTGCGCATGGCGGTGTTCTCGGGTGCGCTGCTCACCGTCATGATGACCGCGAGCATCCCGGAGCTGGTGTCCACGCTGACCCACCGCGGGTGGAACCGGAAGCTTGTCTTCGTCATCGGTTCGGCCGTGGGACTGCTCCCCTCCGTCGTGATCCGGGCCCAGCACATCCGCAAGGCCCAGGAGGCGCGCGGGCTGGTGGTCCGTGGCGGTCTTCGACGGGTCGAGGCGCTGCTCATGGTGAGCACACCGCTGGTGACAGGGCTGCTGGTCGACGCCTCCGAACGCACGCACATGCTTGAAGCGAGAGGATTCTCCTCGACCGTCCGGCGCACGAGTTACCTGCCTGACACCGACTCCGCAGCCCAGCGGGCAGCACGCTGGGCTCTGACGGGCGGCGTCGTCGTGTTCAGCTGCCTGTGGCTCGCGGTAGGCCCAGCGGCATGATCAGCCTCGAATGTGCGTCCCTCACCTACGACGACGGCCCCACCGTGCTCGCGGATATCGCGTTGACCGTCGAGGCGGGCGAACAGGTGCACGTAGTGGGGTCCTCCGGATCGGGGAAGACCTCGCTCGCTCGGCTGCTGGCAGGGCGGACCGGGGGCGACGCCGGAACGATCTTCCGCGGTGCGCTCACCCTCGGGGGGGTCCGCCTCGAATTCGGGGACGGAGCGCACCCGAGGATCGACCCTGCCGCGTGGAGCAGCCGGGTGGGCTATGTGGCGCAGGGCGCCTGGGGACAGCTGTCCATGATGTCCTCGACGGTCGCTGAGGAGATCGCCTTCGGACCGGCCAACTCCGGGATGCCTGCCGGGCAACTGCGGACGGCGGTCCAGGACATCGCGGCGAGGCTCCACCTGACGGATCTACTGGACCGGGACCCGCGGACACTTTCCGGCGGGCAACTGCAGAAAACCGTCATTGCGGCCGCACTGGCCGCCGAACCGCGGGTGCTGATCCTCGATGAGCCCTTCCAGGGCCTGGACGCCGGCGCCGCCGCCGATGTCGCGGCTGCCCTCGATCGGCTGAGGTCCGACGGTACGGGGCTGGTGATCTGCGAACCCATGGTGCCGAGACACCCACCGGGGGACGTCAGGGTCCTCGCCCTGGAGAAAGGGAGCCGCGTCTTCGAAGGGACACTCGCCGATGCCCGGCAGGCCGGACTGCGTCGCTACGGTATCGGTCTGGAGGGGGAGCCGCCCCGGCTGCGCTCCCGAAGCACTGCTTCCGGTCATCCGCACGATCCCGCTTCGGATTACCCCTCCGGAAAGTTCTCAGGTCAGCTCTCCAGCCGCCCTCCGGACGACCCCTCCGGCGTGCCGGAGGTCGGCCCGAAGGACGACGGCGTCCTCGCTGAGCTGCGGGGCGTTTCCTTCACCTACCCCGGGCCGGCAGCCGGAAAGCCGGCAGGAATCTCCGGGGTCGATTTTCGCCTCCGCCGCGGCGAGGTGGTGGCACTGCTCGGGCCCAACGGGTCGGGAAAATCGACCCTGCTCCAGCACCTCAACGGACTGCTCCGGCCCGCCTCGGGTTCGGTGTGGATCGACGGGCGGACGCTGGACCGCAGGCCGACAGGGGAACTCGCGGCAACGGTCGGGTACCTGTTCCAGAACACCGATCAGCAGCTGTTCGAGCGGACCGTCCTGCGCGAAGTGTCCTACGGGCCGAGAGCGGCAGGAAGGAAGCGTGGGGCCGCACTCGAGCAGGCCCGGCTGGCATTGGCGGAGGTGGGACTCCTCGAATACTCCGGGCTGCACCCGTACGAACTCGATTTCGTCCGGCGCCGCCTCGTGGCGGTGGCGTCGATGATCGCCACCCGGCCGCGGCTCTGGGCGCTCGATGAACCCACCGCAGGGCTCGACGACGTCGGCCGCAATCGAATGGGCGAACTCATCTGGGCCCATGCCGGCAGGGGCGGCGGCGTCGTCCTGGCCACCCACGACGTCGCTTTCGCCGACGCGGTGAGTGACCGCACCGTCATCCTGGAGGCCGGCAGGGTTCCCGCATAGCCGGCCGGGGCGCTACCCTCCCCGAACCGCCGTCCGGACAGTAGTGTGGGGAAGCATGGATGTCCTCAGGGAGCGCCGACGCACGGTGTCCGCGCAGGGAGCCGAACTCGCAGTCTTCGAGTACGGTATGGACCCGGACCCGTCCGTTCCCTCGCTGCTGCTGGTACATGGTTACCCGGACGATCACCGCGTGTTCCAGGACGTTCTCCGGGAACTCGCGACGACGCACCACCTGGTCGCCTATGACACCCGCAATGCCGGACAGTCCGTGGCCTCCGGGAAAACCGGGACATACACGCTCGCAGCCCTCGTCGATGATCTCTTTGCCGTCCTCGATGCCCTGGACTCCGCTTCGGTCCACCTGGCCGGCCACGACTGGGGATCGATCCAGGGCTGGGCCGCCATCCAGGATCCCCGTGCGGCCGGACGCATCACGGGTTTCACGAGTATTTCCGGCCCGGACCTGCGCCACTTCGGCCGCTGGCTGCGCGGGGCCGCCCGCACACCGCGGCGCTGGCCGCAGCTGGCGGGACAGCTGACGCGCAGCTGGTACGTCGCCGCGTTCCAGATTCCGCTCCTCCCGGAGGCCGCATGGCGGCTCCTCCTCACCCGACGGTATGAATTCGCTGTGCGTCGGAGCGTGGATGACAACCCCGGGCGCGGCCTGGCGCTGTACCGGACGAATTTGTTCTCGAGGGAGCCGCTTCCGCCGTTCGCCCGGGTGGCCATGCCCGTCCAGGTGGTGGTGCCCACCAAGGACCCGTTCCTTTCCCCAGCACTTGTCGACGGGCTGGATACCTGGATCGATGACCTCACGGTGCTCCGCGTCGAGGGCGGGCACTGGTGGCCCGCCACGCGGCCGGCGGACTTCGCCGAGGTGCTTCGTACCGGACTGTTGCCGCCGCAGTGAAGAGGAAAGCAGTGCAGCACAGCCGGGAGTTCGCTGACGCCTCGGCAGCATTCGTGGGCGTGGTCCAGGAGATCTCACCGGAGGACTGGGAACGGCCGGCCCTCGGGACGTGGTCGGTACGCTCCCTCGTGGGCCACACGTCCCGTGCACTGACGACGGTGGAGGAATACCTTGCGCTCGGCGAGCCGGATTCCCCAACGGTGGGCAGCGCCGAGGAGTACTTCAGCGCCTTCATCACCGGAGCCACCGATCCGGGACAGGTCGCCCGACGCGGTGTCGAGGCAGGGGAACGGCTGGGGTCGGATCCCCTCGCCGAGATTCTGGCGGCGCGGGAGCGGGCCCTCGCAGCGCTCGCCGCCCAATGTCCCGGGCGGATCATCGCGGTCCGCGGCGCCGCGCTGCCGCTCGGAGAATACCTGCGGACGCGGGTCTTCGAACTCGTCGTCCATTCACTTGATATCGCCCGGGCCATCAACGCCGTCGTCGACATCCCCCGGGCGCCCCTCGCCAGCACGGTGCTTCTCGCCGCCTCCATCGCGAGCGCAACGGGGTCCGGAGAGGTCCTGCTGGCCGCCCTGACCGGTCGCGGCGGACTGCCCTCCGGCTTCAGCGTGGTCTGACGGCTGGACCGCTTCGGCGTCGAACGGATCAGGCCTCGAGCAGGCCGCGGATGTCGTCGGCGGTCAGTGCGGAGCTGAACACGGCGTCGTCGTCCATCACCGAGGTGAACAGGGCGGCCTTCTGCTCCTTGAGCTTCATGACCTTTTCCTCGATGGTGCCCCTGGACACCATCCGGTAGACCATCACGTTCCTGGTCTGTCCGATGCGGTGCGTGCGGTCCACGGCCTGCGCCTCGGTGGCAGGATTCCACCAGGGGTCCAGCAGGAAGCAGTAGTCGGCCTCGGTCAGGTTCAGGCCGAAGCCGCCCGCCTTGAGGCTGATGAGGAACACCGGAGCCTTGCCGTCCTTGAACTTGTCGATGACCTCGCCCCGGCTGCGCGTCGAACCGTCAAGGTACGCATACTCGATACCCCGTGCGTCGAGCTGCGCCGCAGCCTTCTTGAGGTAGGACGTGAACTGGCTGAACACGAGCGCCCGGTGTCCCTCCGCGATCACGTCCTCGAGGTGCTCGAACAGCACCTCGAGCTTGGCGGACGGCACCCCCTCATGTTCAGGATCCACGAGCGAGGCATCGAGGCTCAGCATCCGGAGCAGCGTCAGCGACCGGAACACGATCATCCGGTTGCGGTTCAGATCCTCGATGAGTCCCAGCAGCTTCTGGCGCTCACGCTGGAGGTACGTCTCGTAGATGCGCCGGTGCTCGGGCGTGAGTTCCACCTCGAGCACCTGTTCCTGTTTGGGCGGAAGGTCGGACGCCACGGCTTCCTTGGTGCGGCGCATCATCAGCGGCCGGATGCGTTTCCGCAACCGGACCAGTGGGCGGTGGTCGCCGATCTTCTCGATGGGATTCCGGTAATCCTCGGTGAACTTGCGTGCCGAGGGGAACAGTCCGGGGGCCACGATGTTGAAAAGCGACCACAACTCCATCAGGTTGTTCTCCATCGGAGTGCCGGTGATCGCGAGCTTGAACGGGGTGTCGAAGTCCTTGGCGGCCTGGTGCACCTTCGAGGCACGGTTCTTCACGAACTGCGCCTCGTCGAGGATCAGACCGGACCACCCGGGCTCCTGATACGCAGGCAGGTCCAGCCGGAAGAGGGTGTAGGACGTCACGACGACGTCGGCGTCGCCCACCTGCACGGCGATCGGCACCCCCGAGGCACCCTGGGTGTCGCTGATCGCGACCACTTTCAGGCCGGGAGCGAAACGACGGGTTTCACTGATCCAGTTCGGCACCACCGAGGTGGGGGCCACCACCAGGAATGGCGCGTCGAGGAAACCGCTCTCCCTTGCGTGTTCGATGAGCGCGAGGGCCTGCAGGGTCTTGCCCAGTCCCATGTCATCCGCCAGCACCCCGCCGAGCTTGTGCCGCCAGAGGAAGGCGAGCCAGTTGAAGCCCTCCTTCTGGTACGGGCGGAGATCGGCTCTGATACCCTCGGGCTGCACCGTGGGCGCAACCTCCGTCAACTCGAGGAGGCCGCTGACGGAGTCGCGCCAGGACTGGGCCTGCACGGTGTCTTCGGCGAGCTCCTCCAACTCGGCCCAGAGGCCGGCCTGATAGCGGCTGATCTGGAAGCCGGTTTCCCACTCGTTCAGCGAGCGGGCTTCCTCGATGAGCTCACGAAGCTGGTCGAACACGTCCTGTTCCAGTGACAGGTAGCTGTTATCGACGAGCTTGAGCTTCTTCCGCCCCTGCGCGAGGGCGCGGAAGATCGAGTCGAAGGGGATCGTGCGGCCGCTGACGGTGACCATCACTCCGAGGTCGAACCAGTCCCGGTTGTCCGTCGCGACGGTGCTGATCGTCAGCGTCGGCGTCTCGGTGAGTTCCTGGTAGTCCGGCTTCTCGCCCACCACTTCCACCCGGATGCCGTCGATTGCTTCAAGGTGCGGGATCACGGTCTCGGTGAAGTCGACGGCCTGCATGTCCTCGAGCAGCAGGGATTTCAGCGGCATCGAGCCGAGGACCGCACGGGCTGCGGCGGCCAGCGAATCCTCGGCGTCGGGATCCCGGTAGCCGTCGTCGGGCCCTGGGCCGGACCCGACGGACGCACGCAGCGGACGGCGCTGCACCGCCTCGCCGAGCACGTAGGCGAAGTTCCACTCCAGTGCTACAGCGCCGTCGGGCCGGTACGCCGCGGTGAGCACGAGCAGCGGCGGCTCGATCTCGGGAAGTTCGACGCTGCCGTCGCTGCTGCCGACGGAAATGGAACGTCGCAGCAACGGATAGAACTCGGTGAGGAACAGCGGTGTCTCGTCCTGTGGGATGAGGACGGGCCGTGCGCGCTGAAGGAGATCGATGTCCTGTCTGGTGAGCTTCCTCGACGTGGGCGCCAGGGTGATCGTGGAATCAGGTGCGGCAGTGTAGATACCGTGGTTACTGATCACGTGCGCTGTTTCCGGCGGGCACGACTGCCCGTCGATGTCCAGGGCGGGCGTCAGCTGGAGCGTTCCGTTCTCGAGTGCTGTGGCGTCGAGCCTCAGCGTCGCCCGGTGCCCCAGTCCGATGGTGACGGACTTCTTGGAGCCGACGAATTCGATGCCGAGCCGCTGGGCCTCCTCGAGCAGGTGCCACAGCAGGGGGTTGCTGAACTCGTCGAGGTACAGCCAGGAATCGTTGTTGCCGAAGTAGTTGACGCCCGTCCCGCGGTGCAGTGCGGGAAACTGGGAGAACCACCGGTGCTGGTCGGGATCCAGCGTCAGGCCGTACGTCTGGTAACTGATGCTTCCCCAGGACAGGTTGTTCTTGATCCACTTGCCCTTGCCGTTCCGGCTGACGGGCCGTACGCCGAGGCGGCTGTTGAGCGTGCGCTGGCCCTGGCGGTCAGCCGCGGAACCCCACCGCTGCACTGCTACTTCGGGCGTGCGCAGTTCGAACTGGAGGCCGAGGGGCGTCGGCGACGACGTCGCAGCGGTGCCGGCGTCGTCATGCTGCCCGATCAGGCCGCCGAGTGATGCCTGCCAGCCGTCCGGCAGTTTGCGGGGCTCCGGCGCTGCCGAGGCTTTCTGCCGCGCGAGGACATGCTCGGTGTTGCTCTGGAGCGCGGTGGCCGCCACGTGCTTGCAGTCCGCGCCGACCGGGCAGCTGCAGTGGTTCTCGAGCGGCCGGAAGCGGCCGTCGCCCTTCACGCTGAGCCGCAGTTTGGTGCGGTAATCCGTGGGCGCGCTTCCGCGCACCCTGCCGGTCAGGATACTGGATTCGGCGTCCCACGCGAGGACGCTCACTGCGCCGTCCTTCGCGTAGGTCTGTCCCCGCTGGAACGCGGCACCTCCCACAATTCGGATGATGTCGGTGACATCGACCATGGGGTGGCTGGAATTGGGCATACTTTCATGCTCTCACGCGTCGGGAACGGACGGCGTCCGCGGGCTGTCCTTTCCGCTGTCAGCAATGGGATGCCGCATTCCCGTCGGGCTGTCAAGAACCGGCGCCGAAGAGGACCGGTTCCCGCAGCTGCCGGAACCGGCGTAACCTACACGAGCGCGCCCTTCTCTGGCCTGCGCTGATTCGTTCGAGGAAAGAGGTGCCGGTGTTCGAAGCGCCGAGCCTGATATTCGCTGCTGCAGGACTTGCCGTCTTCGCCGCGGCACTGCTGCCACGCCTGCTGATGCGGGCTCCGGTGTCGATGCCCATGATCTTTTTCGGCGCAGGTGTCCTGGTTTTCTCCGTCGCCGACGATCTTCCGAGCCCGGATCCCATCGCGTACAGCGACATCACCATCCACCTCAGTGAAGTCTGCGTCATCATCTCCCTCATGGGTGCGGGCCTGGCCCTGGACCGCAAGGTGGGCCGCAAACGATGGGCCACCACATGGCGCCTGCTCGGGATCGCGATGCCGCTCTGCCTGATCGTCTTCACGCTGCTGGGCGTCTGGGTGCTGGGCCTCGGTCTGGCCGGTGCGATCCTCGTAGCGGCGGCACTCGCGCCCACGGACCCGGTGCTTGCCTCGGAGGTGCAGGTGGGCGAGCCCTCGGAGACGGAGGAGGAACTTGAAGCCGAGGACGAGGTCCGTTTTGCCCTGACCTCGGAGGCCGGGCTCAATGACGGCCTTGCTTTTCCTTTCGTGTATCTCGCGATCGCCGTGAGCCTGGTGGGTGCGGCGCCGTCGGCCTGGTTCCCCCAATTCTTCGCCCTGGACGTGGTGTGGCGGATCGGCATAGGGTGCCTTCTCGGATTCGGTGTGGGCAAGCTGCTGGGCCGGGTCTTCTTCCAATCCCGGATCGAGAGCGCGCGGATGGCCAGCCACTCGGAGGGATTCGTTGCCCTGGCTGCCACTTTCCTGACCTACGGGGTGACGGAGATGATTGAGGGGTACGGGTTCATCGCCGTTTTCGTCTGTGCGGTCACCATCCGCTCCGGTGAGCAGACCCACGGGTTCCATGGGGTGCTGCACAGCTACATCGAGCAGCTCGAGCGGCTGCTCACCGTCGTGGTGCTCGTCCTTCTCGGAGGCGCGGTGGCGAGGGGGCTGCTGGCGGGAGTCACTGTTGTCGAGATCCTCGTTGCCCTGGCCTTCCTTCTCCTGGTGCGGCCACTTGCAGGCTGGATCAGCCTCAGCAGGGGCCGCACGGGCCCGTGGGAGCGCAGCGTCATCTCCTTCTTCGGTGTTCGCGGCATCGGCTCCATCTACTACCTCAGCTACGCGCTGTCGAAGGGCGAGTTCGCCAGCGAGGACGAGGCTCTATGGCGCATCGTGGGTCTCGTGATCGTGATGTCGATCCTCCTGCACGGCGTGACGGCGGCGCCGGTGATCAACGCCCTCGACCGCGCGCGCGAGCGCAAGGCGATCCGCGAAGCGGGCACCGGGGACGTGGCGCCCAGAACGGCCATCTGACGGGTCAGAGCGGCGTGACGTAGGCGCCGGCGATACCCCCGTCCAGCATGAACCGGCTTGCCGTGATGAAGGATGAATCATCCGAGGCCAGAAAGGCGACGGCGGCGGCCGTTTCGTCGGGTTCCGCGAAGCGGCCCAGCGGCACGTGGACCAGCCGGCGTGCCGCCTTCTCGGCGGCGCTGGCGAAGCATTCCTTAAGGAGCGGTGTGTTGACCGGTCCCGGACACAGGGCATTGACCGGATTCCCTGCCGGGCGAACTCAACGCCCAGTTCGCGGCTGCTGCGGGGATTTCTCCTCAACGAGGCGGAAGAGGCTACCTGTCCTTCTCCAGGCGACGCTGGATAGCCTCGAGCTCATCACTGAGGAACTGAAGTGTGGCAGTGCTGTTTTCGACAGCCAGAGCACGTACCAGTTCGTCCTGGCGGGCACGGAGGTCGGATACCGTCGTCGGAAGTTCGAAAGTGGCCACGGCTCCATCCTCGTAGATCTCGTAGATCTCGTAGATCCCGTGGATGGGGAAGGGCAGGGGAAATAAGCCCGCCGTTCCGGCGGTTCCACTTTAAGCATCCGGCACTGGTTGCTTCCGCCGTGAAAGGTATCCCCACCATGACTGTTCCCCTGTCCATCCTTGACCTCGCGCAGATAGCGGAGGGGTCGACGGCGGCGGAGAGCTTTGCCTCGAGTGTCGCCCTCGCGCAGCGCGCCGAGGAGTGGGGCTATACGCGCATCTGGTACGCAGAGCACCACAACATGGGAAGCATCGCCTCCTCCGCCACGAGCGTGCTGGTGGGCCATGTCGCGGACCATACGAAGACCATCCGCCTCGGATCCGGCGGTGTGATGCTGCCCAACCACTCGCCGCTCACCATCGCGGAACAGTTCGGCACCCTTGAGACCCTTCACCCGGGACGCATCGACCTCGGGCTCGGCCGTGCTCCCGGTAGCGACCAGAACACGATGCGGGCCCTCCGCCGCGACCCTTCCGCTGCCGACACCTTCCCGCAGGACGTCCTTGAACTTCAGGGTTACCTCAGCGGGGAAACACGCGTGGCCGGGGTGCAGGCCACGCCCGGGGCCGGGACGAATGTGCCGCTCTACATCCTCGGGTCATCCCTTTTCGGAGCGCGGCTCGCCGCTGCACTGGGCCTTCCCTTCGCCTTCGCCTCCCATTTCGCGCCCCAGGCCCTGCTCGACGCCGTCGCCATCTACCGCAGGGAGTTCCGGCCCTCGGAACAACTGGAGCGCCCGCACGTGATGGCGGGAGTCAACGTCATCGCATCCGACTCGGCTGCCGATGCCCAGCGTGAATTCACCGAGGCCAAGCGGCGGCGGGTCTCGCTGCTCCTGGGAAGGGGCCAGCAGTTCACCCGGGAGGAGTCCGAGGTGATCCTCAATTCCCCCGCGGGCCAGCAGATCGGGCAGATGGCACGCTACTCGGCAGTGGGTACTGCGCGCGAGGTCAGCGACTACCTGGACTGGTTCACCGGCCATGCGGGAGCGGACGAACTGATCGTGGCGACCCAGGCAGGCTCCACCGAAGCATGGCTGAGATCCTTCGAGCTGGTGGCCGAAATCGTCCAGCCGGCAGCTGCCTGACGTCACAAATTAAAGTTCGTTCCGGATCCTGCTTGCCATTACCCACCTGAGTTTGGTTAAGTAGGACCTAGTTGTAGTGTTGCGCATTTGTATTTCGCGCGGTGCACCCTTCGGGGAGGTGCCGCGTTTCTGAAAAAGCGGACAAGCACGCCGCGACTGGGGCTTTCCGAAAGTCGGATTGCGTCTGAATTTCAGAAGGATATATAACAATGGCAACAGGTACCGTGAAGTGGTTCAACGCTGAAAAGGGCTTTGGTTTCATCGCTCCTGACGACGGAAGCGCAGATGTGTTCGCACACTTCTCCGCCATCAACGCGAGCGGCTACCGCTCGCTCGATGAGAACCAGAAGGTAAGCTTCGACACCGAGCAGGGCCCCAAGGGTCCCCAGGCGTCAAACATCCAGCCTCTCTAAGGCAGTCCGGCCTCTTTCAGGCTTGGATGGATGAAGCAGGGCGGGATTCTTCCCGCCCTGCTTTTTTGTGCCCGAACCGGATGCTGCGGTGCGTCGGTCCGCTCAGGAACGCGCCGCGGCCACCACCGCCACGGCGGCGAGGACCGCCATGCCCGCAGCCATCGCGGAGTAGCTTCCCAGCTGACCGGCGAGGAGGGGCCCTGCTGCCGGGGCGAGAGCCGCCATCGCAGTGATGGGCGCGATGAACACGCCGTGGACAGCGCCGAAGCTGCTGGTGCCCCACCTGTCAGCGATGGCGGTGGCCTGCAGAAGCGTGTTGCAGCCGCGGAGCATTCCGGCGATGATCACCACCACCACCAGTACGGCTGTGGGGCCCGGCAACACTCCCAGCAGTGCCAGGCACAGTGCGCCGGAGCCGGTCAGGAGGACAGTGCGGCGGACGGGGGGAGTTCGCCCCTGCAGCGCTCCATACCCGAGGCGCCCGAGAACCTGCCCAGCGCCGACGAGTCCGAAGACCAGCGCCGCCGTCCGGTAGTCGAATCCGCGCTCGAGGAGGAGCGGAATGAGGTTCAGGGTCACGGCGAACAGGGCGAGGGTGGTCAGGGCCAGTGCAACCTGGAGCATGACGAAGCGCCGGCTCCGGGTGATCGCCCGGATCCCGCCTGCGCTGTGGGGGCCGGCGGCCGGATGCGTGGTCCACGCCGCGTTGAGGAAGAACCAGTGCAATGGGAAGGTGACGACGGCGAGTGTTCCGGCCAGGACCAGGAAAGCTGTGCGCCACCCCACCTGTTCTATGAGCAGCGCGGTCAGTGGCGAGTAGATGGTGGAGGCGAATCCGGCGATGAGCGTCAGGGTGGTGAGCGCCCGCAGGCGGGCGGGGCCATACCAGCGGGTGATCACCACGAAGGCGGGCTGGTAGAGGACTGCTGCCTGCGCGCAGCCCGCGACGAGCCAGGCCAGGACGAAGAGCGGATAGTTCGGGGCGAGGGCTACCAGGACGAGGGCCGCCGCACCGACGACACTTCCGCCGGCCATGACGGCCCTCGGCCCGCGCCTGTCCAGCAGCCTGCCGATCCAGACGCCCACCGCGGCTGACACGATCAGCCCCGCGGAGAACGCACCGGTGACTGCGGTGGCGGACCAGCCGGTGTCCCGCACGATCGGGATGACCGCTACGGGCAGCGAGTAGTAGAGCAATCCCCAACTCGTCGTCTCTGCAGCGCACAGCGCAGCCAGGCCGCCGCGGGGGAGATCCGAAGTGTCGTTCACCACGAGCCCAGCCTACTGTTGCGGAATTTCGCCCTGTGCTCCGGGATGGAGGTTCTGCAGGCCGGTTGCCGCATAGGCGGCCCGCGCCGAGGGACCCGTCAGGTGGCGGACGAGGCTCTCCGCTGCGTGCCGGTTCACCGCACCGGAGCCGACGGCGACGGAGAACACGCGCATGGGGTACTCCGTCCGGAGCGAGGAGCCGGAGACCTGTTCGTAGGCCGACAGGACACCACCGTCCAGGGCTTTTCGCACCACGAGGGAGCTCATCAGGGTGAGGGGGATGGCGCTCGGGTGCGATGGCATGTGCTGGTCCTTCCGGACGGGGCAGGGCCTGCGAACCGTAGTGACTTCGACTAGCCTCGAACTCTATATCCTTGCGGACAACCATATACAGTTGCTGGAGGTTCGCTGCTTTCCGGTACGACGTCGACGTCAGAAGAGGAACACGAAGATGAAGAGCTCCGTTGTTGTTGTGGGCGCGGGAATAGTCGGCCTTGCCACCGCGAACGAGCTCGCGCTCCGCGGCTACCGCGTGACCGTGGTCGACAAGGAGTCCCGGCTCGCAGAGCACCAGACGGGCAATAATTCCGGAGTCATCCACTCGGGCCTCTACTATGCGCCGGGAAGCCTGAAGGCAACCCTCGGAACCGCCGGCGCGCAGTCGATGCACCGGTTTGCCGAGGACCACGGGGTTGCCGTGGACATCTGCGGGAAGCTGGTGGTCGCCACCCGCCTGGAGCAGCTCCCAGCGCTGGAGGAGCTGCACCGACGCGGCCTCGCCAACGGCGTCCCCTGCCGGATGGTCACCCCCGAGGAGGCTCGCGCCTACGAACCCCATGTCGCCTGCGTGGCCGCCCTCCGGGTCGAATCGACGGGGATCGTCGACTACCGGGGAATCTGTGAGGCCCTCGGACAGCTGATCACGGAGGCCGGGGGCGAGATCCTGCTGGGAACGGAAGTCACCGGGATTTCGGCGGGCGGCGGTTCCGTGACCGTCTCGACCACCACGGGCGAAATCTCCGCCGACGACCTCATCAACTGCGCCGGCCTGCACAGCGACCGCATTGCGCGGCTGGCCGGCCTCACCCCCGAGGTGCGCATCATTCCGTTCCGCGGTGAATACTTCGAGCTCACCCCGAACCAGTCACACCTGGTGCGGGGCCTGATCTACCCGGTGCCGGATCCGAGTTTCCCCTTCCTCGGCGTCCACCTGACGAAGATGATCGGCGGCGGTGTCCACGCAGGACCCAATGCGATCTTCGCCCTGGCTCGTGAAGGTTACACCTGGCTCAGCATCAATCCACGGGACGTCCTTGAAAGTGCTGCCTGGCCCGGGCTGTGGAAGCTTGGCGCAAAATTCTGGAAGGTGGGTCTCTCCGAGGTGGCACGGTCCCTGTCGCAGAAGAAGTTCCTGGCGAGCCTGCGGGAACTCGTGCCCGAGCTCGCGGACGACAGCCTCATGCCGACCCACGCGGGAGTACGCGCGCAGGCGATGCGCAGGAACGGCGACCTTGTCGACGATTTCTACTTCGAGCGGGCACCCCGCCAGATCCACGTGCTCAACGCGCCCTCGCCGGCGGCGACCGCCGCCCTCGAGATCGGCAAGCGTATTGCCGACGAGCTGAAGGAGGGGCACCGGTGAACGGGGAAGGTACGAGCCGCTTCGACGCCGCACAGCTGCACCAGCAGATCGTTGCGGTCCTCTCCGCCTGGGGAATGCCGCCGGAAGCTGCGGCCGCCACGGCCACGGTGATGGTCGAGACCGATCTGGCCGGCATTGATTCGCATGGCGTGTCGATGCTGATGCTCTACGAGAAACTCCTTCTCGAGGACCGCCTCAGGCTCGACGCCGTTCCCCGGGTGGTTCGCGATGCTCCAGCCTTCGCCGTCGTCGACGCCGGTGCCGGCCTCGGACACCCGGCGGGACTCTTCGCCATGGACCTGGCGATCCGAAAGGCCGCGGACTGTGGAATCGGGGCGGTCGCCGTCGGCAATTCACACCATCTGGGAGCGCTCGGGCACTACGTCCGGAGCGCCGCGCAGCGCGGCCTGATCGCTCTGATGACGACGACGACGCGCTCACCCGTGGTAGCCGCTGCGGGTGGCACGACGCCGATCCTCGGGACGAATCCGATTGCCTTCGCCGCCCCACGCACCAGCGGAGGGGAACTGGTGGTCGACATGTCCACGAGCGTCGTGGCCATGAACAAGGTGAAGGCCTACGCCCTGGCCGGCCGCGACCTCCCGGTCGGCTGGGTCACCGACCGGTCGGGCAGGACCATCACCGATGCCTCGCTCGCCCATTCCCTGCTGACCACGCGGGAGGCAACCGTCAGCCCGCTCGGCGGCCCGAGCACCGAAACGGGCGGGCACAAGGGTTTCGGGCTCAGCCTGATGGTCCATGTCCTCAGCGCGGCGTTCTCGGGAGCCGCCCTGCCGCTGTATGACGGGCCCAGCGATAACCTGGGACACTTCGTCCTGGTCATCGACCCGAACAGCGTGACCGACGCCGGGGCCACCGCCGGGTATGTCGACGAACTCGTCCGCCTGATGACCCAGGACGAGCCCGGCGTCGTTCTTCCGGGCGAGCCCGAAGCCGAGGCGCACACCAGCCGCAGCAGGGACGGCACTCCTCTTCCCGAACCTCTTCTTCAACACCTGCGGGCGATCTGCGGGAGGGCCGGAATCGACATGATCCTGACACCGCTCGGATAAGGCACACCCCGGCGCTAACTGTACTGCGCCGGGACAGCTGGCGCGCGGATCGGTCCCGTCGTCACGCGGCTGCGGAGCCCCCTTGCCACGCAGCAGCGGAGCCCGCTCGCTACGCGGCGGCGGCGGTGGTCGCGTCGTCACCCGGTGGCGGAGCTCCGCCTTCACCGGCGGAACCCCCTCGCCGCGCAGCGGCGGAGCCCGCGTCCTCTCAGACCTCCGTGGTCACCACGCGGCGGTCCGAGAGTGCGCGGGCTTTCGCGTTCCGGATGTGGGAGCGGATGGCTGAAGACGCTGCGTCGGCGTTGCGCTCCAGGAAGGCGTCGAGGATTGCCTGGTGCTCGGCAATGGTGGTGGTGGGCGCCGTCGAACTGGCTTTGGCGTAGAGCCGGAACCGCTGCGCCTGGCCGCCGAAGGATCTCCAGGCGTCCTCGAGGAACCGGTTGTTCGCCTGGCGGGCGATCGCGGCATGGAACTGTTCGTCCGCCTCGAGGAAGCTCGGAACAGGGGGTTTGCCCGGGTAGTGGGCGCCGGTTTCCAGGGAGGAGATGGTTTCGGCGAGACGGTCGAGGAATTCCGGTGTGACACGCAGGCCCGCTTCGTAGGCCAGGGCCGGCTCGAGGACCAGGCGGGCGTCCATCAGTTTCCGGAGGTCCTCGAGGCTGAAGAGCGGGGCAACCCGGTACCCCTTGTGGGCTTCGCGGATCACCAGTCCTGTGTGCTCGAGCCGTGCCAGCGCCTCACGGAGCGGCGTCTGGCTGACGTCGAACTCCCTGGCGAGGTATACGAGGTTCAGAACCTCGTCCGGTTTCCGCCGGCCGTCGAGGAACTGCGCCAGGAGGGCGGTGTGGACCTGGTCGGCGAGGGGCTGCCTGGTGGTCCGTCCCGCCGGTGTCCGGCTCACGCGATGGTGAACGAGAGCCCGGCAACTCCGTCGATGCCGGCGGTGACCGAGCTTCCGCGTGTGAGGGCTCCAACGCCGGCCGGGGTGCCGGTGAAGAGAAGGTCCCCGGGACGCAGTGCGACCGACCGGGAGAGGTGCGCGATGATCTCGGCGACCGTCCAGATCTGGTCCCTGAGGTCGCCCTCCTGCCGGAGCACGCCGTCCACGTCCAGCCAGATCCGGCCGTCGGCGGGGTGCCCCACCGCGCTGACCGGGCGGAGCGGTGAACACGGTCCGGACCAGTCGAAGCCCTTGGCGAGATCCCAGGGGCGCCTCAGGCTCTTCGCCTCCGCCTGCATGTCGCGGCGGGTCAGGTCCACCCCTACGCCATAACCCCACACGGTGTCCAGAGCGTCAGCGGGGTTGATCCCCGTGCCGCCCTGTCCGAGCGCTACCACCAGTTCGACCTCGTGGTGAAGATCCGCGGTCTGGGGCGGGTAGGGGACAACCGGGAGAGTGCCGTCCAGGATTTCCGTCTCTTTCGGCGTGAAGACGGCGTCTGCGGGCTTCAGGAAGAAGAACGGCGGTTCGCGGTTCGGATCTGCACCCATCTCGCGTGCATGGTCTCCGTAGTTGCGCCCGACGCAGAACACCCTCCGCACGGGAAAGAGAGTTTTGCTGCCGCTGATCGGGAGACTGGGGGGAGTGGGAACCGGGACGGCATACGTCATGGAGCTCCTTCAAGGACTGGTGGTCGGGAACCGCTGACCGGGGGGGGGGGGGGCACTACGAGTGATTAATATGTTACTTACGGCAGGAATGCTTTCGGCACACCGATTCCCCGCGGGTTCCGGTGGGTCAGCTTCCGGATAGCTTCGGGCCCGTCGTCGTCAGTGCTGCGATCATGCGCTCCAGGCGGGCGACCCCGGCGAACCGGCCCGCGTTGTCCGTCACCAGCAGGGGCTCGAAGCGGCTTGCCTTCTCCCGCGTCATGCAACGGGCCAGGGCCTCGGCCAGCGGCGTGTCAAGGTTCACGCGCATCCCCTGGCTCACCACACCGAGTTCCGCCGCGCCCACGTCGAGGACGGAAACCGGCCGCAGCTGCCCACCGAGCAGCACCACCGACTGCAACCCCGGGTCGGCCGCGAAGGCGGCGGCAGCCTGCCCCGCGCTGACGGCAGTCGTGGCCGCTTCGACGACGTCGCGGATGAGCCTTCTGTGCTCCACCGGGCGGTTGGCGGTCAGGCGGTGTGCGAGGTCCAGATCGAGGCCGGCCCAGGGCGGGGCAGGCCGAGCCAGGAGGTAGCCCTGCACCAGGGGGACGCCGAGGGAGACGAGCGCATCAAGTTCTTCGACCCGTTCAACGCCCTCCGCAAGAATCCAGGCATCGACGCGGCTGGCGAATGTCCCGAGCATCTCGATCAGTGCCCTCTTCGCCTCGTCGCGGTCGACATCCTGGACGAGTTCCCGGTCGATCTTGATCAGGGAGGGCCGCAGCGCCAGCAGATGCCTCAGCCCCGCATACCCGGCACCGGCGTCGTCGATCGCGATCAGCGCTCCAGCGGCACGCAACCGGTTGAGGTCGGGCGCGAGTTCCAGGTAGGAATCGATGGGAGTCTGCTCCGTCAGTTCGACGACGAGGCCCCCCAGATCCCCTTCATTCCGCCACACACCCCGGACCTCCTCCGAGGTCAGCAGTTCGGGGGAGACGTTGACGGTGAGGAAGCAGTTGGGTGGCAGCGTCGCCCGCGCTGCGAGCGCAGCCCGCAGTGCCGTCGATTCCAGTTCTGCGGACTTCCCGTAGGTACGCGCCGCGGAGAACCAGACCTCCGGATTCTTCTCTCGGAAACCGGGGAACCGGGCGAGGGCTTCGTAACCGACCACCGTGCCGCGCGAGGTGTCGACAATGGGCTGGTACGCCGTGGAAAGACCTTCGCCACGGCAGGCGGCCGCGAGGAGCGCTTCCCAGCCCGGCACGGCCTGTACGCCGGTCTCAGGCCGGGATATGTCGTCCGCGGGGATCAACTAACCGGGACGATAGCTCTGCGAACCGACTGGACAAGGTCAACCGGGAACTCGGTCATTCCGTGTGTGGTTGCCGCGTGTGCTCCCACATTGACCAGGATTTCATCATCAGTACTGCAGACCCAACGGGCTTCGCAGCCTGGAACCACATCTCCACATGCAAACGACTTCACTAGAGCTCCCTGTATTCGACGGTGAACGGCACAACCTTACGTGACCCAACGACGGTTCTGTTCGTTGTGCGGCAGGGCCCGGATTGCCCCACTTCGCGTCCTTCTCTGCGCTGCAGTCGCTACTGGGGTATTGGAAGTGTCTGTCTGCAACTGATATCGTTTGCCGACCCGCGAAACGGGCGGCTTGGCGAAGGCAGCACGACGATGCCACTTCTTGCGATGCCATACCTGAGGAGAATCCATAGGATGAGAAGTCTGAAATCGGGTGCGCTGATCGTTGCCGCCCTTGCTGCTGTAGGTATGCCGGTACTGCCCATGCAAGCTGCTGGAGATCACGAACAGCAGTTGATCGTGACTTTCGAAAGCGATGTGAACGAACGGGACAAGGCAGCGGTGGAGAGTGTCGGGGCTACTCCGTCGAAGGAACTGAAGTTCAACGACAGCCTGGTCGTGACGGTTCCGAATGATGTTGTCGCTGAGAAGCTTGGTCGCGTGGCTGGCGTGGCGCGAATCGACGTCGACGCGCGGGTTCACACGGCAGCCCCGCCGCGCTGCAGTCCGTGGCCATCCTGCAAGGACGCGACCGTACCGTCTCCCTCACCGGCGCAAGTCCTTCCCTGGGGCATCGACCGGGTTGACGCTGAGAAATCGTGGTCTGCGAGCCGTGGAGCTGGGGTGGGCGTCGCTGTCATCGACACGGGAATCGACCAAAGCCACCCTGATCTGGCAGGAAACATTGCAGGGGGGGGTGAATTTTGTGAAGGGGCGGGGCGGCCCGGGGAAACTGCCTGATGCAAACGCCTGGAACGATGACAACGGCCATGGGACCCATGTCGCCGGAACCATCGCTGCTCTCGACAACACGATCGGCGTCGTCGGTGTGGCCCCGGAGGCGGATCTGTACGGGGTGAAGGTGCTCGACGCAAACGGGTACGGGTACGCCAGTGACGTGGCCCTCGGCATCGAATGGTCCATCAACAACGGCATGCAGGTGATCAATCTCAGTCTTGCAGAGGAAACAGATGTGCCAGCGCTCCGAGACGCGGTTGAAGCAGCCGACGACGCCGGCATCGTGGTGGTCGCTGCCGCAGGCAACGCAGGTGACGGTGATCCCTCATCCAATGACGTTCTCTGGCCCGCGAAATACGACAGCGTCATAGCCGTGTCAGCCACAGACATCGACGATGCCGTTGCGGTTTTTAGTTCTGACGGTGCGGAAGTGGAGCTAGCCGCGCCAGGTAAGGACGTGTTGTCCACGACCCGCGGTGGCGGTTACGGCACGATGAGCGGCACGTCAATGGCGACGCCGCACGTCTCCGGTGTAGTGGCCGGGATGCTGGCAACACCGGTGGTTTCCGGGGTCGACGCCGATTACGACGGCGTGTGGGATACGTCCGAGATACGGGCAACCCTGCAGGCATCGGCAGATGATCTGGGAACACCGGGGCGGGACGTTTTCTACGGGTACGGACTCCTCGACGCTGAAGAGGCAACCAGCGGGGTTCAGGGGTCGTAGCGGTAGTTGGCGTATTGCAGTATTCGGCCCTCAGAAGGACATCCATGGCTTTCCGCCCCTTTGAATCCCCCTCTACCGGCAGGCAGATCCGGGCCGTCCTCTTTGACACGTTCGGCACGGTCGTGGACTGGCGGACGGGAGTTGTCCGGGAGGTAAGTACCTTCGCCGCTGCCCAGGGCCTGCACCTCGACGCCGAGCGATTCGCCGATGAGTGGCGGGGCCTCTATCAACCTGCCCTCGACTTGGTGCGATCGGGCGCCCGTCCCTTTGTCGTGCTGGATGAATTGCACCGCGAAAGTCTTGATCAGGTATTTCGAAGGCTCGGCGTCAGCCCTGAGCATCTCGGATCGGAAGCCGTCGAAGACCTGAACCGATCATGGCACCGCCTCCCTGCCTGGCCTGACAGTATTCCGGGGCTTACAGCTTTGCGGGCCGGGTACATCATCGGACCCTTGTCCAACGGAAATACGTCCCTGCTGGTGGATATGGCCAAATACACCGGATTGCCCTGGGATGTCATCATCGGCTCCGACATCACCCGCGCCTATAAACCCTCGCAGGAGGCCTACCTCCGGACAGCCGGATTTCTCGGGATGGACCCGGGTGAGCTGATGCTCGCGGCAGCGCACAACCAGGATCTTGAAGCTGCGCAACTGAACGGTCTGGCTACCGCCTTCATCACCCGCGGCACTGAATACGGACCACAGCAGACATCGGATAGAGGCCCTACGGGCGCCTGGGACCTCACCTCGGAAAGCATTACCGATCTGGCCGGACAGCTGGGCGTGGATCTGCCCTGAAGCTGCGGTTTCGGAGGAAACGGGTCGACAGCCCCATCTCCTTGTCCTGCAATGCAAAGGGGAAGGTGCCTCCTGCCCGCCCGCGGGCCGACAGGGGAACAGGGGCGGGGCGGAGGGTTGTTCCTCGGGTAGCCGGTGGCCCAGCGCGCGCCGGGTCGATCGGGGCACTTCGGTCCGCAGGAGTCCGTCGAGAACTGCAGCACTGCACTCAGAAGGAATACAGCTCGAATCCGACCCGTCGTTTCGCTGACTCGGCACCACCGGTCATGATGTCGATCTGCTGCCGGGCCTGTACCTCAACCGGCTCGTTGCTGAGTGCGCAGAGGTACTGCCGGTGTTCGGCGAGGGAAGCCACCGCGCGCTCAACGCTGTCGGCATCGACCTCCAGCCAATGGGTAGGCCTCGGTGAGGCGACGGCGACCCATTGGACGGGGTGCAGGATCAGGCCTTCGGCCTCGGCCAGCTCAGGGAAGATCCACTCGTTGGCGGCATCAGCTACGGCGTCGAGCACTGCCCGTCCGAGCTGGCGGTGATCCGAGGAGTTCCAGCGGCCGGGGCCCCATGTTTCCCCGAAGTTCAGGGTGATGATGCCGTCGGGCCGGTGCCGCCGGATGGCGCGGGCGATGTCCCTGCGCAGCTTGAGGGTGTTCTCGATCCGCCCGTCGGGATAGTCGAGGAAGGTCAGGTTCTCGACGCCCACCTGCTCGCAGGCCCGGCGCTGCTCGTCGAGCCGGACCATGGCGGCTTCCGCCGGGCTCATTCCGGCGATGCCGGCCTCTCCTCGGGTGGCCAGGAGGTAGGAGATATCCTTCCCGGCTCCCGTCCACTGTGCGACGGCGGCGGCAGTGCCGTACTCGGGATCATCGGGATGGGCCATGATCAGCAGGGCACGCTGCCAGTTCTCCGGCATTGCCTGGGGAGCATTCATGAAGATTCCCTTTCCGATCAGTATTTTTCCATCGATCCTACGGTGCCTTGAGCAACGATTGGGACCCTTCCGGGCGCGGCAGCTCAGTACTTTGCAGGAACCGGAAATCGCACCCTTCGTCGGCCTGCGTCACCTCCGACACATACAGCTTCCGGTAGCCGCGCTCCGCCGCGGGTGCCGGCGGCGGTCCCAGTGTTTCCTCACGCCGCGTCAGCTCGTCCTCGGGTACCTCGAGCTGGATCAGCCGGCGGCTCACGCTCAGGGTGATGGTGTCACCGGTCCGCACGAGCCGCAGCGGCCCCCCGACCGCCGACTCGGGCGTGACATGCAGGACGACGGCTCCGGCAGCGGTGCCGGACATGCGGCCGTCCGAGATGCGCACCATGTCCTTCACCCCCTGCGCCGCGAGTTTCCTCGGAATGGGAAGGTAACCGGCCTCCGGCATGCCGGGTGCGCCAACGGGCCCGATGTTCCGCAGCACGAGCACGTCCTCGGCGACGACGTCGAGGTCCTCGTCGTCGATCCGAGCCGCGAGATCCGCCGTGTCCTCGAACACCACAGCGCGCCCCGTATGCTCCAGCAGGTGCGCCGAAACAGCTGCCTGCTTGATGATGGCGCCCCCCGGCGCGAGGTTGCCCCGCAGGAACGCGAGGCTGCCCTCCGGGTAGACAGGGTTGGACAGCGGCCGCACGATGTCCTGCGGGAAGCCGGGGCCGGCGTCGTCGATCTCCTCGCCCAGGGTACGGCCGGTGACGGTGGGCACGTCCCGGTGGATGAGGTCTCCGAGTTCGCGCAGTACGGCCGGAACCCCGCCGGCGCGGTGGAAATCCTCCATGTAGTAGGCGCCCGAGGGTTTGAGGTCCACCAGTACGGGGGTCTCTACGCTCATCCGGTCCAGATCCTCCAGACTGAGACGGATCCCGAGACGCCCGGCCACGGCGGTGAGGTGGATGATCGCGTTGGTGGATCCGCCGATCGCCAGGAGCACCCGCAACCCGTTCTCGAAAGCCTCCTGGGTGAGGATGGTGCTCATCTCGGTACCGAGTTCGGCGAGCGCCACGGCCTGCGTCCCGGTCTGTTCCGCGATGCGCACGCGGTCGGCAGTGACTGCGGGCGGGCTGGCGCTACCGGGCAGGGCGATGCCCATGGCCTCGGTCAGGCACGCCATGGTGCTGGCCGTTCCCATGACCGAGCACGTGCCGACGCTTCCCACGAGCCTCGAATTGACGTCGTCGATCTCCTGTTGATCGATCTCGCCGCTCCGGAACTTCCCCCAGAAGGCCCGGCAATCGGTGCATGCACCCACGCGCTTCCCGCGGTGGCCGCCGGTGAGCATCGACCCCGTCACCAGGGTGATCGCGGGGACCCCCGCCGACGCCGCGCCCATCAGCTGCGCGGGAACCGTCTTGTCACAGCCTCCGATGAGGACGACGGCGTCCATGGGCTGGGCGCGGATCATCTCCTCGGTGTCCATGGACATGAGGTTGCGCAGGAACATGCTGGTGGGCTGCGAGAAGCTTTCGTGGAGCGAGATGGTGGGAAAGTCGATCGGCAGTCCGCCGGCCATCAGTACCCCGCGCTTCACCGCTTCGAGCAGTGCGGGCATATTACCGTGGCACGGATTGAAGCCGCTGCCCGTGTTGATGATGCCGATCACCGGCTTGTCCAGGGCGTCATCCGAGTAGCCGGCACCCTTGATGAATGCCTTGCGCAGGAACAGGGAGAACCCCGCGTCGCCGTAGCTCGTCAGGCCACGACGGATCCCGGTGGCGGGACCCGTCGAGGCTGCGGATTGACTTACCGGCACGCTGCCTGAAGGTGCTGCCTGGCCGGCGGGGGGGATGGACTCGTTCACGGCGGCGCTACCGGAAGGCCGGGATGCCGGTGATGTGGTTGCCGAGGATCAGCGTATGGACCTCGTCAGTCCCCTCGTAGGTGCGCACACTCTCGAGATTGTTGGCGTGGCGAAGGGGAGAGTAGTCGAGCGTGACGCCGTTGCCGCCGAGCATCGCGCGGGCTTCACGGCAGATCTCGATCGCCTCACGGCAGTTGTTCAGCTTGCCCACCGAGATCTGGTAGGGCTGCAGGGTTCCGGCGTCCTTGAGCCTTCCCACCTGCAGGGCCAGCAGCATTCCCTTGTTGATCTCGAGGGCCATGTTGACGAGTTTCTGCTGGGTGAGCTGGTAGCCGGCGAGCGGCCTGCCGAACTGCAGGCGTTCGCGGGAGTAGTCGAGCGCGGCAAAGTAGCTGTCGCGCGCGGCTCCCATGGCGCCCCAGATGATGCCGTAGCGGGCTTCGTTGAGGCACTCGAAGGGGCCGCGGAGTCCCTTGGCCTTCGGTAGCAGTGCTGTGCCGGGCAGGCGGATGTCGGTGAGTTCGATATCGCACTGGATGGAGGCCCGCATCGAGAGTTTCTGCACGATCGGGGTGGCCTTGAAGCCCGGGGTGTCCGTCGGCACCACGAAGCCACGGACGCCGTCGTCGGTATTGGCCCAGATGATCGCCACCTGTGCCACCGACGCCAGTCCGATCCAGCGCTTGCTGCCGTTCAGGACCCAGTCGTCGCCGTCGCGTCTGGCGAAGGTGAGCATGCTGCCGGGATCCGAACCGCCGGAGGGCTCGGTGAGGCCGAAGCAGCCGATTGCCGAGCCGGCCGCCATCTTCGGCAGCCATTCGTTCTTCTGCTCCTCCGAACCGTGCTTGGCGATGGCGCTCATGGCCAGGGAGCCCTGCACACTGACGAAGGTGCGCAGCCCGGAGTCGCCGGCCTCGAGTTCAAGTGCCGCCAGCCCGTACTCGACGGAGCTCCGCCCGGGGCAGCCGTAGCCCTTGATATGCATGCCGAGAAGCCCCAGCTCGGCCATGCGGGGCACGATCTCCAATGGGAATTCGGCGCGGTCGTACCAGCCGGCGATATTCGGTTTGATGGCAGTGTCCACGAAACTGCGCACGCGGTCGCGCAGTGCGCGTTCGTCGTCCGAGAGCAGGGCGTCGATTCCGAGGAGGTCCGAAGGGTCAGTCATGGGTCTACTTTCCGGTAACTGTGGTGATGAGTGACGGGTGGGGGTGTTCCGTGAAGGTTGCCCCGTTGTGCTCGCCGAGGAGCGGGGGTACACGCCGGTAGCTGGCCGGGGTCTCGGAGAGCCGGATGGGGTTGGCCACCTGGGAGCTGGTGCGGTTCGTCCCGGCATCCGCGATTTCGACGACGGGCGTGAGCCCGAGGTCGTCGGCGAGCTGGAGCGCCTCGGCGATCGAGTTGACCTTGCCGGCAGGAACACCCGCTGTACTGAGCAGGCGTGACCATTCGACGGCGCTTCGGGTGCCGAGTTGCTCCTCGAGCAGGGTCTTGAGTGCGCCGCGGTGCGCCACCCGGTTCGAGTTGCCGCGGAAACGGGGGTCGGTGGCGAGTTCCGGCACGCCGAGGACGCGCACCAGGGACTCGAACTGCCGATCGGTCCCGACGGCGACGGCCAGGGGGCTGTCGGCGGTCTGCAGGGTCTCGTAGGGGGCGATGCTGGGATGGGCGTTTCCCATCCGCTGTGGGGCTTCACCGGTGGCCAGCGTGCTCGAGGCCTGGTTGACCAGGCCGGAGAGCAGGGAGGACAGCAGGTTGACGTCGACCCGCTGGCCCCTCCCGGTAGTGTCCAGGGAGCGCAGCGCGGCAAGGATGCCCACCACCGCGTTCTGGCCGGTGACCACGTCCACCAGCGCCACGCCCACCTTGCTCGGTTCGGAGTCCTGCGAACCGGTGACGCTCATGAGCCCGCCCACCGCCTGCACGAGGAGGTCGTAGCCGGGCAGGTGGGCTCCACCGGCGCTGCCGAAGCCGGTGATGGAGCAGTACACCAGGTCCGGCCGCTGGGCAGAAAGGGTCTCGTAATCCAGCCCGAAGCGCTGCATGACGCCGGGCCGGAAGTTCTCGATGACGACGTCGGCCTCCAGCGCGATCCCGAGGGCCCGCGCCAATCCCTCCGGACTACGGAGATCGCAGACCACCGAGCGTTTGTTCCGGTTCACGCTGGAGAAGTAGGTGCCCACTCCGTGCTCGTCTACCGGGGGAACCCAGGAGCGGGTGTCATCTCCCTCAGGGCTCTCCACCTTCAGGACGTCCGCCCCGAAATCGGCGAGCATCATGGAGGCGAACGGTCCGGCGAGAACCCGTGAGAAATCCGCCACTTTCACACCCTCCAAGGGTCCGGGTGGCGGGCTGCCTGCTTGCCCTGAACCGGCCGGTGGCCTATCCGAATTCGTGCTCAACGAATTTCTCCTCCAAAAAAGTGTGCCTGCGGCCCTAGCTGGACGCGGTCACGGGGTTGCTGAGTACGCCGACGCCCGAGACACGGCATTCGGCGGTGTCGCCCGGAGTGACGTGGATGGCGCCGGGGGTTCCGGTGGAGATCATGTCGCCGGGGTACAACGGCATCACCTTGCTGTGGAAGCTGATCAGGTACGCGGGGTCGTAGCGCATACGGGACACCGTGTTGCTCCGCTTCACCTCGCCGTTGACCACTGTGGAAACCTCCATGTCGGCGAAGGTTCCGCTGCCCACTGCTTCGGCCAGCGGCACGATGCGGGGCCCGAAGGCGAAGAAGCCGGGGAAGTTCTTCGCGCGGGTGAGGAACCGAGGGTTGCGCTGCAGGATGTCCTCGGCCGTCTGGTCGAGCACGGGCACGACACCCACCAGGTAGTCCAGGGCGTCCTCGGGCTCGACGTTGCGGCAGTACCGGCCGATCACCACGGCCACCTCGGCCTCGGTGGTGGTGCGCTCGCTCTGTTCCGGAATGGGGATGGCTTCGCCGGGTCCGATGACGGTGTGGTCACCCTTGATGAAGGACGCCGGTTCTTCCGGTACGCCTTCAGAGAGATCTGAGGCGTGTTCCACATAGTTGAGTCCGATGCCCCAGAGCATGCGGGGATGACGGTAGGGGGCGCCGTAGGTGACTTCATCGGGACTGCTGAAGACGGCGTCGTCGGCCGTCTCCGCCGCAGCGTCGAGCTGCCCGAGGAGATCCCCGGTGAGGACGTCGAGGATGTCGCCGGTGAAGCCGGGAAGGAGGTCGGAAACCCGCGCCACACCGCGGCGGGGGTGCACGACGGCCGCCGTCTCGGTAATCCCGGAGGCACCGGGTGCGCCGGTCGTGGATTCGCCGCTGATCGAACAGAGGTGGAGGATGCTGGGAGCCATGAAGCTGCCCTTTCTAATCGGGGAAGAGGGGGGGTCTAGTAGGCGCGGACCATGCCGCCGTCGCACCGGATCTGTTCTCCGGTGACATACGACGCCGGCGCGCTCGCCAGGAAGGTGACGACGGCGGCGAATTCGGCCGGAGTGCCGTACCGGTGTGCGGGAATGCCGGCCTCGGAGGAAGCGCGTGCCTCGGCGGGCGTGGCGCCGGTCCGCTTGGCCGCGGCGGTGTCCAGCGATGCGACGCGATCGGTATCGATGCGGCCGGGGAGCACCATGTTGACTGTCACGCCCTCGGCGGCGACCTCGGCCGCCAGGGTCTTCAGGTACCCCGCGAGACCCGCACGGCCGATGTTCGAGAGCGCGAGGTTGGGCAGCGGCTGCTGCACTCCGCTGGATCCCACCGCCACGATGCGCCCCCAGCCCCGCTGCCGCATGCCGGGAAGAACGAGGGAGGTGAGCTGCAGGTGCTGGAGCAGCAACTGGTTGACGGCGGCGAGGGCCTGCACATCGGTGATGTCGGCAGCGCCGCCGGGAGGAGGGCCGCCATTGTTGAGGACCAGCACGTCGATCGGCCCGAAGGCGCGCTCGGCGGCCTCCACCAGCGCGGCCGGGGCACCGTCGTCGTTCAGGTCCATCGCGATTCCGACGGCGGAGGGCAGTCGTGCAGCTTCTGCCTGCACCACGTCCTCCCGCCGTGCGGCGAGCACGACGTTCGCTCCCTCGGCGGCGAGTGCCTGCGCAATCGCCAGGCCGATCCCGGAGCTTGCGCCGGGCACCAGAACGTTCTTTCCTGTCAGTCCTGTATCCATCAGGCGATCTCCATTCGTACTGCGTCGAGGTGTGCGTCGATCAGATCTGCGAGTTCACGCGGCAGCGCGGGAGCGGGAGGCCGCACCGACGAGTCAGCGATGATCCCACGGCGGCGCAGGATCTCCTTCCGGAGGGCGAGCCCGACGCCGGGCTGGCCCTCGAAGTTCGCCAGGGGCAACCATGGCGCGAAGGCACTGCGGGCACCGGCGAAGCCACCGTCGGCAAAGGCTGTCAGTGCGATCTGCAAACCTTCGGGATGGGAGAACCCGGTCATGGCGCCGGCTGCGCCCGCGGCCAGTTCGTCGAGCAGCCCCACGCCTCCCAGCCCGCCGTAGACGGGAATGTCCGTCGACCGGGTCAGCTTCGCGATGGCGGATGCGGTGGGAGGAGCCTCCGACTTCACGGCGACGAGAAAGTTGCACTGCCCCACGGTGCGAAGGATCTGCTCGGCGCTGATCTTCACGCCGGAGGCCACCGGATAGTCCTGCAGCACGATGCCCGCGCCGGTGGCTCGGTGGATGGCGGTCAGGTGGGCGGCCAGCACGTCCGGGTCGGCGGTGTTCGCCTGCACCATGAGGGCGGCCAGGTTGCTGCCGGCGGCCTCCACCGCGGTGAGGGCCTGCTCGATGGCGACGGCGGTGGTTCGGGCGGAAAGACCGACCACGAGCGGGGTGTTTCTCGCCTCGTCGGCGACGGTGCTGACGGCGAGGGCTTGTTCGGCCGCGGTCAGAGACGCTCCCTCGCCGAAGACACCGAGGACCACCATCCCGGTGGCCGGCAGTGCGGTGTAGAGCTGGACCTCGCGGCGGAGGGAGGCGGTGTCGACGGCGAGGTCCGCTCCGCTGAATGGCGTGGCCAGCACCCCCCAGAGTCCGGGGGAGAGGTGCGGAAGCTGTTCGGTCATAAAGACGTTCCTTTCATCGGTATTCCTTCGAAACTGGTGGTTCCAGGCGCGGTGGAGCCGCTTCCGGTGGCAGCGGCTGCTCCGGCTCCAGTGGTGTCCACGGGCACTGCGGACTCAGGGGCGACCTGCGGTGGAGTTGCCTCCGCCGCCGACCGAGATGCGCGAATGACCCGGCGGCCGAGCCGGAAGGTCGCGGCGGCAAGCAGGGCGACGACGGCGCCGGTCAGCCATGCGGTCCGGTAGGAGGTTGCGGCGACGAGGAAACCGAACAGCAGGGGGCCGGCGGCAGCACCGAGGGAGAGTCCGGTCTGGAGGACTCCGGTGGCGGACGCGGCGCCCTGCCGGTTGTCACGCACCACGGCGAAGTGGATGAGTCCGGGCCAGGTCCATCCCGCGGCGTAGGTCAGCAGTGCTCCGAGCACGAAAGCGGTGGAGGAACCGAAGGCGAGGAGGACATAGCCGGCCACGCCGAGGGTCAGCAGGTTGGCCACCAGGATGTAGGGGCTGCGCTGCGGATAACGGTCCATGGCGGCACCGAGCGCTATACGGATGAGGAGGCCCAGGAGTGCGGCACCGGCGAAGAGAAATCCCGCGGCACTGGGCGACATCCCGGATTCCACTGCGGAGTCGACGAGGAATACTCCCATGGAGGTGGCGGCAGCCGCAGCGAGGCCCGCGCCGATGGCCAGCAGCACGAGCCCGCGTCGGGGGGTCCCACGATCAGCGGGTGCTGCGGCGCCCGACGTCGGGGGAGGGGTTCCCTGTGCCTTCAGGCCGGCCCACACAGCCAGCGATACGGCGAGGACGACGCCCAGGGCGAAAGCGTAGCGCCAGCCGAGCACCAGGGCGATACCCGGAACCGCGAGGCCCCCGATCAGACCGGCGGCGGGGATGGAGCACTGCTTGATGCCCAAGGCCAGTCCGAGCCTGCCCGGACTGACCGCCCGCGAGATTCCGAGGTTCGCCGCCGGCTGGGCCAGGCCGTTGGCCAGCCCGCCCACCACGAGGGCCGCGATCAGGACGCCGAACGACGGCGCCAGGCCGGCTCCGCTGAGGGCGATCGCCGCCAGGACGGCCGAGGCGACCACCCCCTTTGCTGCTCCGATCCGCTGGACAAGCCGGCCGAGCCGCCGCGCGCAGATTCCGGAGACCGCGAACAGCGTGGCCGCCGCAATGCCCATTTCGGCGGGGCCGATGCCGAGGTCTGCCCGGATCTGCACGGCGAGGGCACCCACCAGGAACGCCGGCAGGACGCCGAGGGTAGTCACCGTGACGGCCTGGAGCAACGTGCCGCCCGCGCCGGGCGGCGGTGCGGAGGTCACGACGATTCGGCTCCTGTGCGGGGAGTTCCGTCGGCAGTGCCGGGAGCCTGGTTGCCGGGAACCCGGGCGCCGGTGGCGACGGCTGTGGCTCCTCCTGGAGTGGAATCGGCAGTGGGGGTTCCTGCCGATTCGTTCGGATGGTCCTTGCCGTGCATTTTGAGGCCGAGGAGGTGTACGAGGATTCCTACGGCGATGATGGCTGCTCCGACGCCGATGTACATCGGCTCCATGACCAGCATGGGCAGTGAGCCGATGCCGAGCAACACGCGTTCGGGCCAGCGGGCCGGGCCGAACAGCCATCCTCCGGTGGACACCGCGAGGGCACCCACGGCCAGGAGCGAGACGCTGAACGCCAGGGCGATGGTTCCGATGCCGCCCTGGAGGAGCAGCCCGACGCCGGGGCCGGAGAGCACGAAGATGAATGGTACGAGGAACGCCGAGAGTGTGTAGCGCCAGGTGAGCCACATGGTCTGGATCGGTTTGCCGCCGGTAATCGCGGAGGCTGCGAACGGCGAGAGCGCGGTGGGCGGGGAGACCTCGCTGAGCACCGAGTAGTAGAAGATGAACATCGCTGCGGCGTAGGCGGGTACCCCGACGTCCTGCAGGGCGGGTCCGATGATGACCCACGAGATAATGAAGCTCGCGGTCACGGGCACCGCAAGTCCCAGCAGGATCACTGAGATCGCCGAGAAGATCGCGGTCAGGAGCAGGCTCCCTCCGGCGAAGTCCACGATGATGTTGGCGAGTTTCAGGCCCAGCCCGGTGAGGGTCATGACGCCGACGATCAGGCCTGCTGCCGCCATGACGGGGATGACCGAGAGGGCACCGGTGGCGCCTGTGGCGAGGGCGTCGAAGATCCGGCGCGGTGTCATCCAGGAGGCGCGGTCGAGGAAGCTGAGGACGAACGCGAGGAAGGTGGCGTAGACGACGGCGCGGAACGGTGTCATGCCCATGGCCATGAACACCACGATGGCGGCGAGGGAACTGAAGTGGTAGCCGAAACGCAGGAGCAGTTTGCCCACCGGTTTGACGTCGAAGTCCACGGCCTTGGTCTTGAAGCGGCGTGCATCCATCTCGATGGCCAGGATGATGCCGAAGTAGTAGAGGACGGTGGGAATGGTGGCCCAGATCAGTACCTGGAGGTAGGAGACGCCCAGGAGCGCGGCGATGATGAAGGCTGCCGCTCCCAGGGTGGGAGGGGACATGATCGCACCGATGCCGGCGGCGGCGAGGATGGCGCCGCCGTGTTCCTTGGGGTAGCCGGCCTTGCGGAGCAACGGCCAGGAGATACCGCCGAGGGTCACCGTCGTCGCCACACCCGAGCCCGAGACCGTACCGAGGAGGAATCCGGCGAGGGTCACGGTGCGGCCCGGCCCGGACTTGGACTGGCCGAAGGCCGAGAAGGAGAGGTCGATGAAGAACTTGGTGGCACCCGATGCGCCGAGGACCGCGCCGTAGATGGTGAACAGGATGATGTAGGTTGCGGCCACGTCCGTGGGGACACCGAAGAGACCCTGCGTGCCCATGACGTTGTGGCCCACCAGCCGGACCCAGTCGAAGGACGAGGTGTTGAACGGGGCCGGTACCAGGGATCCGAAGGAGGCGTAGGCGAAGAATCCGAGCACCACCAGCGGCACCAGGATCCCGACCGTCCGGCGCGAGGCTTCGAGGGTCACGAGGATCGCGATCACGCCCATGATCAGGTCGAGGTAGGTCGGTGTGATGGCGCGTCGGAAGAAGCCGTCCCAGTCGGAGATGATGTAGAGGAACGGCACCAGCGCCACGACGGCCAGTGCCCAGTCCGCGATGCCGGGGTTGTCGCTCGATTTTTTGGTTTTCGCTGTCTCGGACCTGCCCCAGCCCCGGTAGACCAGGAAGGTCAGGGACAGACCGATCCCCAGGAACAGCGGCAGGTAGAACTGCGTGGCCATGGGGTTGAAGACCCAGTAGAGGGCCAGGAATGAAAGCCCTGCGCCGAAGATCTTGATCAGCAGCCCGGGAAGCCCGCTGAGGTGCCGCGCGGGCTTCTCGGCCTCGAACTCGGCGATCAATGCTTCCTCGTCGATGGTGTCTTCGCGCTCCAGCGGATTCACCGTGTCGTCGTCCTTCACCCTGGCAAGGCCCGCCTGCTCATAGGGATCAGGTGCCTTGTGTCCTGGGGCAGCGCCTGAGGCTGGGACGGTGGGGCGCGCTGCCACGGCGCCGTTGCCGTCGGGTCGCTCGGTCATGGTGTCTCCTCGAGATGTAATTCAACGAACGGGTTGCTGTCGTCAACCAGGGTCCAGAGTTCGAGCGGCGGGGCGCCCGGGACGTGCAGGGTGCGCTGCCCGAGGTCTGTTGCCGCGAGCGAAAGCTTTTCGAAGGCCGCGGGTCGTGCGGGGTCTGGTTCGACGACCCAGTTCCGACGATCGGATGCTCCGGCGGCCGTCGGAACGCCGGGAACTGCGTAATACTCCTCGAGCACTGCTAGCTGATCAGCGGCGATCTGGTCCAGTAGGTAGGTGCCGTTCGGTTGGACGGTGTAGCGCTCCTCGGCCAGGGTGCCGTAGAGGGAATTGCGGTAGCTCACCGAGAAGCTGTTTCCGGGAAGCGGGACGCTCGCCAGCTCGTCGTCGTCGCGGGTGATGCTGAGGGACACTCCCTGCGGGGCGGGGCCCGCCGGGTCCGCGAACGCGAACCCGCCACCTGCCAGCATGCAGAGGCATGCCAGGGAAACGACGACGACGGCCGGCTTGCGCATGGTGTCCTAGCCCGCTGCCTCGTCGAAGTAGGTCTGGGCGCCCGGGCACGTCTCCACGTAGGAGATGTCCGCTGCGGTGGCGGCATCGAGCTCTTCGGCCGCGGGGTGGACCTGGATGAGGGCTTCCTCGTTCTCGAAGATCGCCCTCGTGATGTCCTGCTGGAGCTGCTCGTCCATGGTGGGACTGGCAACCAGCAGGTTGGGTGAGGCGATGGCGGGAACGGCCTCGGTCTGGCCCTCGTAGGTGTTGGCCGGGATGTCCTCCGCAACGTAGTACTCACCGTATTCGGACGCCAGCGGCTCGGCGTATTCACCGATCGGCACCAGCACCATGTCGCCGTCGCTGGCGAGGTCGATCAGCGCACCCGTGGGGAGGCCTCCCGACCAGAACCCGGCGTCGATGGTGCCGTCGCGCAATGCGGCGACGGTCTCAGCGGCACCCAACTGGCGGCGCTCGACGCCACTTTCGGGGTCGATGCCCGCTGCCTCGAGGATGCGCAGCGCCGCGACCTCGGTGGCCGAGCCCGGCGCTCCGACGGAAATCACTTTTCCTGCCATGTCCTCGACGGACGCGATGCCGGTTCCGTCAACACTGACGGCCTGCATGAAGTTGTTGTAGATGTTGCCGAGCGAGCAGATTTCCTGGGGTTTGCCTTCGAATTCACCGACGCCCTCGACGGCATCGGCCACCACGTCGCCTACGGAGAAGGCGAGCTGTGCTGAGCCGTTCTCGATGAGGAGCATGTTGTCCACGGACGCGTTCGTTTCCTGGACGGTGGCGTCATAACCTTCGATGTTGTCACGGATCACGGTCGCGAACCCGCCGCCCAGTGGGTAGTAGACGCCGCCGGTGCCGCCCGTTGCTATGGAGAGCGAACCTCCGCCTCCTGCTTCCGCCTCGCCGCCTCCGCCTCCGGTGCTCGGTTCAGGGCTTCCGCAGGCCGACAGGAACAGGGCGGGGGCGATGAGTGCTGCTGCGCAGAGATGCTTCCGGCTTCGCTGTTTCGTGCTCATGGATTTTTTCCTTTGCTGTTGTAGATTTCTGGCGCTGGTCAGGGAGTGGAGTTTCAGGGCCCGGTGCCCGGCGCCGGGACGTCCCCGGCCGCGAGCAGGCCGGCGAGCATACGGTAATAGCCCACCAGGAGTGATAGCTCAGCGACTCCGGCGTGTCCGAAGTGCGAGAGCACGGAAGCGTGGACGTCGTCGCTGACGGTGGTGCCGTGCAGGAGCACCTTCGTCAGGTCGAGGGCGGCTCGCTCCGCGGCGGTCAGGGTGGGCGGCACATCGCCTCTCTTGAGGTGCTCGAGTTCCGCCTCGGTGATTCCCACGGTCGCTGCCACCAGGCTGTGGGCGTACCACTCGTAGGCCGAGTCGAGGTCCGCGGATATGGCACAGATGACGAGCTCGCGCAGCCGCCCGTCAAGGGCGCCTCCGAAGCGGAGCACGGCGCCCAGTGCCTGGACGGCGTCGCCGATGGCGGGGGAGTGGAGCAGCGCGTTGAACGGACCGGCAAGCGCGCCGTCGTCGTACACCATGGTGAACGGGCCATTGCCGCGGGGCGGGCCGGCGATCGCGTCGTAGACGCTGCGTTGCTCAGCGGACAGTTCGGCGGGTGTCAGCAGCGGGAACCTCCCGCCCGTAGGCCGGTCTGTGCTTTTCGCGGAGTCAGACAAGGGTTCGTCCCCCGTCCACGTAGAGGACGTGGCCGGTGACGAATGCTGCCTGCCGCGATGCAAGGTAGAGCACGGGACCGGTGAGGTCGTCGACGGTGCCGAGCCGGCCTGCGGGAACCATGCCCGTGTAGTGGTCGCGCACCCCCGGACGGTCGAGGAAGGAGCCCGTCAGGGCAGTCTCCACGTACCCGGGCGCGATGGCGTTGACCGTCACTCCGCTGGATGCCCACTCTCGCGCCATGACGCGGATCAGCTGATTCAGGCCGCCCTTGGTCGCTGCGTAGGGGCCATGATCGGGATGGGCAAGCAGGCTGGAGACGGATGAGCAGTAGATCTGGCGGCCACGGCGGGCGTTGACCATGATCCGGCCTGCTGCCCGACCGAGCCGGAAGGCACTGGACAGGTTGACGTCGAGGATTCTGTCCCAGTCCTCGTCCGTGGTCTCGAGGATGGGCACGCGGTTATTGATGCCGACGGCGTGAACCAGGACGTCGAGGCCGCCCAGTTCCGTCTCGGCGGCGCGCACTGCCTGCTCGCAGCCTTTCGAGCTCGTGAGGTCGACGGCGATGGTGCCGGCGTGCCCGGTGAAGGCAGCGAGGCGTTCCTCGTCCCGGTCGGCGACGAGGACGCTCGCTCCTTCGTCCAGGAACGCCTGAACGCAGGCTGCTCCGATCCCGCCGGCTCCGGCGACCAGAACACGTTGACCCTTCAATCCAAGCCAGTCAGTCAAGGCGAACATCTCCAGTCCGATTCTTTACGCCGCGCCGGCGCGGAAACCCGTCATTGGATTTCTTTGGATACTGTATACAATCCTGATTCGGAACGTAACCCTCGTCACACAACTGTAATGCAATCGGCTCCCTGTCGACAGGTCGCCGAAGCAGGACTACGCCGGATCGGTGGTGCGGGACGGAGCATCATCCAGGAAGGTCCGCAGGGCTTCGATAGCGTGCTCGCGGTGCTCGTCGAGCCGCCGAATCAGCTTGTCCGCATCCTGCTCGGCGAACGCCTCGATGATCAGGGCGTGCTCATGCTCCACCCTCGAACGGTTCGCCTCAGCCCCGTAATAGACGAAGCGGTAGGCATCGGTCGCGTCCCACAGGATCTTGATCATCCGCTCCAGGCGCGGCATGCCGGCCGCCTCCACCAGCACGAAGTGGAATCGCCGATTGGCCTCGGTCATCTTCAGCAGGTCACCTGCCGCGCTCGCCGTCTCCACCTCTCCGGCAGCCGTTTCCAGCTCCTCGAGGACGCTGCTGTTCGGTTTGCCGGCGAGTGCAACCCGGGTGGCCTCCGCTTCGAGGAGTTGCCGGATCCGGTAGACCTCCAGGAGGTCCGTGAGGGAAAGGGTTGCCACTTTGTGCCCCCGGTGGGGTTCGTAGTGGACCTGGCCCTCGCTCTCGAGGATCTTGAATGCTTCACGCAGCGGTACCCGGCTGACGCCGAAACGTTCGGCGAGGGCGTCCTGCCGGAGGGGCTGCCCTGGGAGGAACTCACCGGCGATAATGGCCCGCCGGAGCTCTGCAAGGACGAAGGCCTGTGCGGTCGGCGGGCGTTTGGAGCTTCCCGCGGCACTGTTGGTCACGAAACGGGCCCACTTCCTTCAGCTCTCACCGTTGGAATTCTAGCGGGACGCGCTTTCGTTTGTTCGGGGACCGCCGTTCCGGACCGGATCGGGCTGCCCGGAGAGTGCGATATTTTGGGAATGTCCTTACCTCGATCCCGGAGAATCCATGAACCCGCGTACCCTGTTCCGCACCGTCGCCGTAGCCGAGGCGCTGACTTGGGCCTTCCTGCTGACGGGCATGTTCTTCAAATACATCACCCGGACCACCGAGGCCCTCGTTCCACCGGCCGGCGCCCTCCACGGGTTCGTCTTCCTCTGCTTCCTCGCCAGCACCGCGTTCGTCTGGATCAATCAGCGGTGGTCCCTCGGCACGGCGCTCCTGGGCTTCGCCTCGGCGGTTATTCCCTTCGCTACGGTTCCCTACGAACGGTGGCTGGAGCGCAAAGGACAACTGGACGGCACGTGGCGCCTGGCCCCGGGCGGCGAGGTTCCAGGGAACCTGGCCGAAAAGCTGCAGGCCGGGGTGCTGCGCGCTCCGGTCGTCGCGGCTTTCATAGCAGTGGCGGGCATCGCGGTGGTGTTCACCCTCCTGCTGATCGTCGGCCCTCCCGTTCCGTCGAGCTGAGGACTCGCCATGACTGCGGACCTGGACCTCGCCGCCACTTCCGACGATGACCGGTACTTCCGCCACAGCGGGCGCCGGTGGCGGAAAACCGATCCCAGTATCCCGGAGCCCATCAGGGCCCGGCTCGTTTCCCACCTCGGCAGGGGCCGCTCAGGTGTCCGCAACTCGAAGAACGACGACGACGGCGTGGCCCTCCGCGCCGCACGCGCCACGGTGCAGCTCGCCAAGGAAGGACTGGGGGAGCGGGGGACCGCGTGGTGGGACCAGTCGCCGCAGGAGCGGCGCGGCCGCTGGGAAAAGGCGCTTCAGGAGCTGGACCGGCCATCGACAGACAGGTCGGATGGGCGATGACAGAGATGGCGATGTCGGCCGGGTCGGCCCGGTTGCGTTCCGAGATCCTCCGGATCGCCGAACACCGGGGAACGGGCAAGACACTGTGTCCTTCGGAGGCAGCCCGCAGTATCGGCGGAGAGAACTGGCGTGCGCTGATGCCCGAGGCCCGGCGCATCGCCTTCGTTCTGGCGCGGGAGGGTGCCGTTCAGGTCACCCAGCGAGGAGAGGAAGTGTCAGAGGGCGTTCGGGGTCCGATCCGCATCCGGTGGGTCGAGCCGTCTTGAGGTCCCGTGTCGGGTAAGCGGGCTGACAAGGAACGTGCCTGACCCACTCGTCGTCCGACCAGGAGCCCGGGCTGCAGCCCGGACTACCCGGCAGCGAGTTCGGGGTGGTGAAGGCCTGCTACGTCCGGGTGGGCGCGCATCCGTCCCTTCAGCATGTTCGAACCGTAGGACGCGAGCATGGGGTTGTCCGGATCATCCGAGATGCCGCGCGCGTTGGCCTTCAGCTCGGGAGCCAGCGGCACAGGGTCGATGACGGCGTCGAGCCGGGGGGACCAGAAGAACGGGACCGCGTAGCGGTCGACGCCGGGCGGCGGGGACTGCACACGGTGGATGGTTGCGGCAAGGTAGCCTTCGGTGGCTACCTCGAGCATCTCTCCCAGATTGACGACGAGCGCCCCCGGGATGGGTTCCACCGGCACCCAGGCGTCGGTTCCCAGGGGGAGTACCTCGAGCCCGCCCACTTCGTCCTGCAGCAGCAGGGTCACGAATCCGTAGTCGGCGTGTGCGCCGACGCCCTGGTTGCCTGTCTCCTGCGCTCCGCCACCCACGTAGTGGACCAGCTTCGCCATCCAGGCCGGTGCCTCTTCGAACGGCTCTGCAAAGTAGTCCTCGGGGAGTTGGAGCGCGACGGCGATCGCAGAGAGCAGCTCGGCTCCCACTCCCGACATCAGGTCCGCCCACTGCATCGCGGCGTCCTCGAGCTCGGGCAGGATGTCCCGTGGCCACAGGTTCGGTCCCTGGAGCAGCCAGTAGGGCTCGTCCTCGGGGTAGCTTTCCAGGGCGGGACGCTCGGGTGAGAAGTCGATCTGTTCGCGGGCGTCAGGGCGTCCCTTCGTCACTTCGGTGCCCAACCTGGCGTAACCGCGGAAGTGCGCGGATGTCCGGTTGTCCAGTGTGAGGCGGTCCTCCAATGGCAGGTCGAAGAACTGCTTCGTCACGCTGAACAGGGAGTCCACCTGCGATTCCGCTGCCCCATAGTTGGTGAGCTGGAAAAAGCCGACGGTGTGGGCGGCCTCGCGGAGCTCGTCGATGAACTCGGGGTTGAATGTTCCATCGGCAAGGCGGGCGGAGCTGAGATCAAGGATGGGGATCGAACCCTGGTTGTGCTGCATGCGCAGGAGACTACCCCTGTTCACCGACCCGCCTCCGGTTTGCGTTACGCAGTGTTTCTTCCTTGACCCTTCCTTACGAAGTAGCACTTCTCCGGGTGCGTCGTCGTGCCGTTTCCCGACGACGGCGGACCTGACCAAAACCGGAGAAACCTTATACGTTTGAGGAACGAGCTTCGTCAGTAGTGTCCAACAGGAAGGCGTTCCCGCATGATCTTCATCGTCGTCAAATTCAACGTCAAGCCCGAATGGAGCGATCGCTGGATCGCCCTCACCAAGAATTTCACTGAATCCACCCGCCAGGAGCCCGGCAACCTGTGGTTCGACTGGTCCCGCAGCGTGGAGGACCCCAACCGCTTCGTGCTCGTCGAAGCCTTCGCGGACGACGCCGCCGAAGCACACGTGAACAGCGACCACTTCTCACAGGCGATGCAGGACATGCCGCAGGCCCTGGTCGAGACGCCGGAGATCATCAGCGAGCGCATCGGTGCTGGCGGCTGGGGCCGGATGGGCGAACTCAGCGTCCCCTGATTCCTGCCGACGCCGGCAATTCCTGCCGACGCCGACCAGCCCTTCCAGAACCGGGTGGACCTAGCCGACGCTGCCCGAACCGGCGGCGGGAAGCGACCTCTCGAGGATGAAGTCATCCTCGAACCGGTCGCCGAGCTGGAACCGTTTGACGCCGACCCGTCCGAAGCCGCACCTGTCGTAGAAGCGGATGGCGCGGTGGTTCTCCTGATTGACGCCGAGCCAGATTCCGGGAAAGCCGCTGCGGGAGGCGTGGGCAAGCGTTTCGCGCATCAACGCACCTGCTGCGCCCCGCCCGTGGTTGTCCGGGTGGACGTAGAACTTGCTGAGCTCCATGACCGGGGAGAGCGTCAGCGCGGCGAGTACATCGGGATCGGTCGGCTGGGTGCGCACCAGCATGCTGTAGCCGCCCAGCCTCCCGTACCCGTCGGGGCTACCCTCCGGAACGCCGGTCTCACGGATGCACAGCACTGTCCGGTCCGGGTCCTCCAGGTACTCGATGAACCGCTCCGCCGAGAGATGGTTCGCGAGGAAGTGCTCGATGTCGGCCGGCCGCGAATCGGGCGGGCACGCCAGCGGAAACGTCACCGCGGCACATTCGGCGAGGGCGACGGCGTCGTTCGGGGTTGCTTCGCAGATGGTCTGCTGCCCGGTTCCGGGGGTCCCGGTAACGAAAGTCATCGCCTAAACGTATAGCGCCCGGGCAGCACGGGAGGGCATACGATCGGGAAACTACGTTGTATTGCGAAAGGATCCTCCATGCCTGCAGGGCCAGAGACCGACGACATCCTCGGGTCGGACTACGCGGCGCGGACCCTCTTCCTGAAGCCCGACGCCGAGGGCGACGTCGTGGCGACGCTGGTACGGCGGAGGGGCGGCGCGGGGAGCGCCCGGGCCGTGCTCTATGTCCACGGCTTCGTCGACTACTTCTTCCAGACCCACCTGGCTGACGCGTGGGTGGCGGCCGGCTACGATTTCTACGCCCTCGACCTGCGGAAATACGGCAGGTCGACGCTCGGACACCAGACGCCGAACTACATCACCTCGCTCGAGGAATATGACGAGGAGCTCGACGAGGCAGCGCGGATCATCCGGGACGACGACGGCCACAGCGTGCTGGCCGTCATGGGTCATTCGACCGGCGGCCTCATCGCGAGCCTGTGGGCGAACCGGCGCAGGGGCCGGGGCATCGTCGACGCGCTGGTCCTCAACAGCCCGTGGTTCGACCTGAACGCAAGCCTGTTCCAGCGGACGATCGGAACGGCGGCCGTGCACCGGCTGGGGACCCTCCAACCCCGGAGGCAGGTGAGCAGCCTCGGCCCGGCCTACGGGCGCTACCTTCATGCCGATTCCGGGGGCTCCTGGCAGTACGATCTCGCGTGGAAGCCGCATGGGGGCTTCCCTGTCCTTGCGGGTTGGCTGAGGGCCATCCGGCGCGGACATGCCGAGCTCGCGCGGGGACTGCGCATCGACTGCCCGGTGTTCGTGGCGTGTTCGGACGCGAGTTCCTCCCCTCTCAAGGAACCCGGGAGGATCGATTCCACCGACGTCGTGCTGAATGTCTCGCATATCGCGCGCGGTGCGGTGAAGCTGGGGCGGTCGGTGATGCTCGTTCGGGTGCAGGGCGGCATCCATGACCTTGCGCTGTCCCCAGAGCCTGCGCGCTCGGAATTCTTCGGGGAGCTGATGCGCTGGCAGGCAGGATACGTTCCGGGAGGTTAGGACGCGGGCCGCACTTCCTGGACTGCCGGCACTTCCTGAATTGCCGGTACCCGCGCGACGTCGTACACCAGGTGCGCGAACTGGCCCCGCTGTTCTGCCGACCGAAGGGTCAGCCGGTCCGACCCGACCCGACGGGGGAGGAGCGGCGCTCCTGAGGCCAGCGCGGCGGGAGCCACGAAGAGCTGGATCTCGTCGAGCAGTCCGGCGTCGAGGAACTGCCCTGCAAGGTCACCGCCGCCCACTACCCAGATGTCCTTCCCTGCCGCCGCTGCCTGCAGGGTCGGGAAGAACTCGTGTACCGGCCCGCTCACGCAGTGGACATCCGCGCCGGCCGGCACGGGGAGATCACGGCTCGTGAAGACGAACGTCGGCCGGTCGCCGTAGTACTCCCGCCACTTCCCGGGGTTCTCGAGCAATCGCTCTTCCCGAAGCACCCACTCGTAGGTGGTGGAGCCCTCGACCAGGACGCCGACTCCCGCCATAAAGTCCAGGTGGTCCTGCGGATCCGGGGAGTCGACGGCGAACAGCCAGTCGAGCGAGTTCGACGCGTCGGCGATGTACCCGTCGAGTGTGGTTGCGGTGCTGAAGATCGTCCGAGTCATGAGAGGGCCTCCACGTCGCCGATGAACTCCCGCACCAGAGTACCGAACTCCGCTTCCCGCTCGATCTGGGGCATGTGCCCGCACTGCGGAAAGACGGCGAACCGCGCGTGCGGAAATGCCGACCGTGCGGTGTCCAGGTGCGACGCCGGGAGGACCCGGTCTTCAGCGCCCCACACCACGAGCGTCGGTTTGTCCTGCGCGGCGACGGCAGGCAGGAGCCTGTTCCGCCAGCGTCGCCGCACTCCGCGGAACGTCCCGAGGGAATGCGCGACGGCGAGCAGGACGTCGTCGTGCCCAGGGTTCGCTCCTACCTTCATCGCATGGCCGAGCCGCTCCTCGGTGACGAACCTGCGGTCGTGGAAGAGCGCGCGCTCGGTACGGTACGCGTTGTCGCGGGACTTGTTCTTCAGCAGGCGCCTGCCCACGGGCCGGACGGACAGGACCCGCAACGCCAGGATGACCTCGCGCCCGAACCCTGCGCTGTTCGCGAGGATCAGGCTCCTCACGCGCCCCGGCGCGAGGACGCTCAGCTGCATGGCGACCGCGCCGCCCAGCGAATTGCCGACCAAGTGCACCGGGCGGTGCTCCCCGAGTACATCGAGGGCCGCGAGGATGAACCGGGCCAGGGACTCCAGTGTGTACTTTTCCGCGATCCGCTCGGACAGGCCGAAGCCCGGCAGGTCGATGCTGAGCACGCGATGATCCGGGGCAAGGCGGCCGTAAAGCCCTTCCCAGTCCTCGAGGCTGCGTCCGATTCCATGAAGGAGCAGCACAGGGGGGCTGGGGCGGTCACCGGTGTCCCGGCACCGGACGCGGACCCCGCTGACCGTCAGCAGGGCGTCCGTCGAGCGATCGGCTCCAGTGCTCACCGGAACCTTCCCCTGCTCTTTCGCCCGTTCGACCGGGCGGCCGCCTTGATTGCCCAGCGCTCGAAAGTGCCGAAGGAACCGGGGGCGATCCGGGCGATGATGTCGGGAATCCTGGCGCTCGCCCCGATCAGCAGGCGATGCCTGCGGTGTTGGACGGCGTGGAGGATGAGTTCGGCGGCCCTGTCCGCGGGAAACGTCAGAAGGCGGTTGAATTCCTGCTTCGACTTCTCCTGCTCGGCAGTGGAAAGTCCGCCTGCAACCCGTGCGTTCAGGGCGATTCCTGTCTTCACGCCGCCCGGATGGACGCTCGTGACCCCGATGCCCCGAGGGCCCAGCTCGTTGCGCAGTGCCTCGGTGAACCCGCGGATCGCGAACTTGCTCGAGGAGTACGCCGTCTGGCCCCTGGGTGCCACGAGTCCGAAGAGGCTCGATACGTTGACCAGGTGCCCGCCCGGACCGATCCGGGGGAGCAGGTAGTGGGTCAGAAGGACGGGCGCGCGGAAGTTGACGTTCAGGACCCAGTCGAAATCGTCGAGCGCTATCTGCTCGAACCGCCCCGCCAATGCCACTCCGGCGTTATTGATGAGCAGGGAGATGGACGGTGTCGATTCGAGGATGTCCTCGGCGAGGGCAACGACGGCGGCGCCGTCCGACAGGTCCACGACGTGCGTCCCGACGGTCTGCGAAGGGAACACCGACCGGATGGAGGCTGCGACGGCGTCGAGCTTGCCGCCGTCGCGGTCGACCAGGATGAGGGCGCAGCCGCGCTCGGCGAGCCCGCGGGCGAGGTGCTCGCCCATGCCTCCGGCGGCACCGGTGACCACTGCCGTGCCGCCCGTGAAGGTGAAAGGGGGAAGGCTCATGGGACAAGCTCCTGAACGTCGGGGCGGTTGGGTTCGAGCGCGGTGGAATCGGGTGCGTCGGCAGGGGCGCTTGCCGGCGCCCTTGCCGCAGCCCCTGCGGGTGCATCGAAGGCCATGTCAGTGGCGAGGTTGCTGAACAGGGCGGACGGCGCGTCCAGCAGGTAATTGTGCCGCATCACCCACGGTTGGCGTTTCCCCTGTTGGGGGAACGCGCCGGACCCCCGCTGCACATAGCCGGAAGTGAAATCAAGGATCGGCCGTCGGGTCATGCCGTCCCTGGCCGCGGGCGTCGCCGAGCGGTAGCCGTGCCTGTCCAGATAGTTGAGCAGCCGGCAGACGTAGCGGGAGCTGAGGTCCGCCCGCAGGGTCCAGGACGCATTGCTGTAGCCGAAGCACAGTGCGAGGTTGGGTACTCCGCTGGTCATCAGACCGCGGTAGACCCAGGTCTCCCCGAGGTCCACTCGCTTTCCATCCACGGTGAAGGTCGCGCCGCCGAGCGGCAGCATCGACAGCCCGGTGGCAGTGACCACGACGTCGGCGTCGAGCTCCCGTCCCGAGGACAGGCGGATGCCTCGCGGGGTGAACGTCTCGATGGTGTCGGTCACCACTGACGCTTCCTCCGTTTTCAGGGCGCGGAAGAAGTCGGCGCTCGGGGCGATGCACAGCCGCTGGTCCCAGGGGTTGTACCGGGGGACGAAGTTGTCCTTCACCACCTGATCGTTCCCGAGGATGTCCGTCACCTGCTTGCGGAGGAATTTCTTCGCGAGCTCCGGCTGACGCCTGCACAGCTGGTAGAAAGCCTGCGTGACCAGGACGTTCTTCGCCCGCGCAAGGCGGTGAGCGGCCCCGGCGGGAAGGTACCTGCGCGCAGTGTCGGCGAATCTGTCACGTCCCGGTACGGCAAGGATGTAGGAGGGAGAGCGCTGCAGCATGGTGACAGAGGCGGCGTCACGGGCCAGAGAGGGCACGAGCGTGATGGCAGTGGCACCGCTGCCGATCACGACCACGCGCTTCCCCGTGTAGTCGAGGTCCTCCGGCCAGAACTGCGGCCGGACCACTTCGCCCTGGAAGTCCCCGATGCCGGGGAAGGCCGGCTCATGGCCGCGGGCGTAGTCGTAGTAACCGGTGCACGAGTAGAGAAATCCGCAGGTCATCGACCTGCGGATTTTATCGCCGTCCTCGCTCGTTACGTCCAGCTCGAGGAGCCAGTGGGCCTCCGCCGAGGACCACGCCGCGCTGACCAGCCTGGTACTGAGGCGGATGTTGTCCCCGATGCCCGTGTCGGCGGCAGTTTCGTGGATATAGCTCAGGATCGAGGCGCCGTCGGCAATGGACTTGGCGCCGGCCCAGGGACGGAAAGGGTAGCCCAGGGTGAACATGTCGGAGTCGGAGCGTATGCCGGGGTAGCGGAAGAGATCCCATGTTCCGCCGATCGACTGCCGGGCTTCGATCACCGCGAAGGTCTTGCCGGGGCACTCTGTCTTCAGGCGGTAGGCCGCTCCGACACCGGAGAGGCCGGCGCCCACGATGACGACGTCGAGGTGTTCAGGATGTTGGGGCATCCTTCGATTATTTCCCAGACGCGCGGAGAGTACTTGACTCCGGGTGACAGGTATTTACCCTTGGACGACATGAGGTCATTTATCCGGTCGGCTGGAATCCGGGGATTCCGCTCCGTCGTCGAGGCGCACCAGGGCGACGCCGCGCTGCTCGCGGAGCGCTACGGCGTGGGCATCGAGGCGCTGGACTCCGACGACGTACTGGTATCCGACGCCGCCATGGGCCGGCTGCTCGAGGGTGCGGCCCGTGAACTCCCCTGTCCCGACCTCGGACTGCAGATGGCACTGCACCAAGACATCGGCATCCTCGGTCCGCTGGCCATCGCGGTGCAGAACGCACCGACGGTGGGTGGTGCCCTGGAGTGCGCGTCGCAGTTCCTGTTCGTGCACAGCCCGGTGCTCAGCTTCAGCATCGTCGCCGATCCCGAGGGTAGGCACGGTGAGGTGGGGCTGCGCTATGGATCGGCCGACGGCGGTGTTCCGCCCCGGCAGGGATCGGACGTGGGTCTCGCCTTCGTCCACCGGATGCTGCGGTTCCTGGTGGGCGGGCCGTACGGTCTGCACTCGGTGCATCTGCCGCACCGGCCGCTGGCCCCGTCGTCGCGGTATACCGCCTTCTTCGGTGCCGAAGCGCGGTTCCAGCAGGAATCGGCACTGCTCCGGGTTCCACGCAGCCTCCTCGACCGCCCCCTGACAGGCGTTGACGAGGCACTCCGCGAAATCGCCCTGACGTATCTCCAGGCACGTTTTCCGGAGCCGGGACGCACCCTCGCGCCGCAGGTCCGGGTCGCGATCGACCGATCGCTCGGTTCCGCTCCGGCGCGCATCGAGTCCACGGGCCGCCTGCTGGGAATGCACCCCCGGACGGTCCAGCGGAAGCTGGCTGCTGAAGGGACATCGTTCGGAATCCTGCTCGACGACGCCCGGCGCGAGTCGGCACTGCGGCTCATCACGCGGACCGATCTTCCCTTCGTGCAGATCGCCGCGCTCGTGGGGTTGTCCGAACAGTCGGCACTGACCCGATGTGCGCGGCGGTGGTTCGGGGCGACGCCGCGCACGGTCCGGGCGCAGGGCAGCGCTGCCGATCCGGAAGCGGGAGCGCCCTGAGCCGGGGCGGTCCGACCTCGGGTGCGAGCGGAATTCCATTGTGCCCCACGCCCGCTGATGCTATTCCTTGAAGGAGAACCCAGTGCCAACGGAGGAGAAGCAATGACCGTCAATATCGATGCCGAGGAACACGAGCTCAGCGAATGGAGCCGGAAGCTCACTCAGGCGCTGCAGATCCTGGACCTCGAGGTGGACCACGAGAAGATCGTCGAGGTCGTCGAGCGGTCGCGGTCCGTATCGCCGAACGCCGGAGCCATCAGCGCATTCCTCGTCGGCTATGCCGCGGGTTCATCGCCCACCAGGGGCCGCAGGGGATCGGACGCGGCCGTGCAGAAAGCATCGGCAACGGTCCTCGAAATCGCGACGCGGAATCCGGGTGACGGCCAGGAGCAGGCAGGCTGGACCGGCTCCGCCCAGTAGCCGGTCCGCCCGCCGGTAGGGAGCCCCCTGTGCAGCAGTGGCTCCCTGCCGCCGAGGGCCGGGTGCCTGTCAGCGGAACCGCAGCGCAGTCCAGGCGAGTACGGTCACCACCAGGACCATGGCGCAGAGCCCCAGTCCCGCATAGCCCACGAGGGTGAGGACCGGCCCTGCCAGCGCACCGCCCAGGGCGCCTGCGGAATTCATGAGCAGGTCCGATGAGCCCTGTACCGCAGCACGCTCCTCGAGGGGGACGGAGTCGGCGAGGAGGGTGGAACCTGCCACCACCGAAGCCGACCAGCCCAGGCCCAGCAGGATCAGGCTGGCGGTCACGGCAGCCTGCGACTCCGCCCCGATCCAGGCGAGGAACAGTGCTCCGAGCAGCAGGACCTGTCCCAGGACGATGGTCCGGATGCGGCCTGCCCGGTCGGAGAGCCAGCCGAAGAGGGGCGACAGGCCGTACATTCCCGCCACGTGGAGGCTGATGGTCAGGCCGACGATTCCCAGGGTCGCGCCGTGGTCGTGAAGGTGGACGGGAGTCATGGACATCAACGCGACCATGGTGGAGTGACTGATGGCAATGCTGGCCACGGCGTACCGGGCTGTCGGGTTACGTCGAAGGACCACGAGTCCACGCGGGCCGTGACGCTTCGCACCTGCAGCGCTGCCGCGGGAGGCCGCGGGGTCGGGACCCCCGTCCCCGGCCACGTCGGCTCCCAATTCCGACACGCCGGCGCTTGTGCTGGCGTTTCCGCCGGCGTCGGCACTTCCACTGCCGCCCGGAGTCCCGGCACCCGCGGTCGATGCAGCGACCACGCCTGCGTGCGTTGTGTTTCGACCGAGCGCGGTGAGCAGCGGGTCGGGGCGAAGACCCACCGCGTAGACGATCGCCGCTCCCGCCTGCGCGGCGATGGAGAACAGGAAGCCGCCGCTGAGAGCGGGCAGGCCGAGGACGGCGGCGACGGCCTGGCCCGGTTCGAAGAGGTTGGGGCCGAGGACCGCGCCCACCGTCGTGGACCACACGACGATCGAGAGGTCCCGCCCCCGGGTGCCGGAGGCGGCGAGGTCGGTTGCGGCGAAGCGCGCCTGGAGGCTCGTGGCTCCACCGGCGCCGAGCAGTGCCAGGGACAGGAGAAGCAGCCAGAAAAGGGACAGCGACGCCGCTACGACTGCGAGTATCGCTCCTCCGCCGGCGATGGTGGCGCCCGTGGCCAGCGAGACCCGCCGTCCACGATTGCGGGCGAGGGTTGCAAGCGGGACCGCCGCGGTCGCTGCACCAAGGGTGCTCATGGTGGCGGCCATGCCGGACCATGCACTCGAACCGGACGTCTCGGCAGCGAGCAGGGCACCCAGAGAAAGGGTTGCGCCCATGCCGATTCCACCAAGGATCTGCGCGAACACCAGGACGGAAAGAACCTTGCGCTGTACGGGATCGCGCGGCGTACTGGCCTTGCGTCCGCTCACCCTCGTGCCTGCCTTGCCTCGACCGCTGGAACCTGCCGCTCAGGCGGGCAGGTTCCAGCAGTCTATAAGCCGGGTACCGCTCGGCGTCGGGATCTATTGTGCCGAGGTGCCGAAGCCCCGTCCGTTTCCGGGACAGGCACCACTTCCCTCAGACGCCGACCGTTTCCGTCCGGGTTCCGGGAGCTTCCGAAGGTTTCCGGGCGAGGAAGGTGAAGTCCTCCTTGTCCGTGGAGGTATCGACTGCCGGCGTGAGGCGCACGATGATCTGCTTCGACACCGGCGTGTTGCTGCCGTCGGCCACATGTTCGAGGGGCACCAGGACATTGGCCTCGGGATAGTAGGCAGCAGCACAGCCGCGCGGGGTGGGATACGACACCACGCGGATCTTGCTCCACACCCGGTCCACGCCGTCCTCGTAGATGCCGTGCAGATCCACGTTCTGGCCATCCTCGAGGCCCAGTTCGACGATATCCTCGGGATTGACCATCACCACGTGGCGGCCCTTCTTGATGCCGCGGTAGCGGTCGTTGTGGCCGTAGATGGTGGTGTTCCACTGGTCATGGGAGCGAAGGGTCTGGAGGATCAGCGTCCCTTCCGGCCGTTCGAGGGACTCGAGGGCGTTCACGGTCAGCACGGCCTTGCCCGTGGGTGTGTTGAAGGTCCGTGAGTCCCGCGGCCCATTGGCGAGCACGAAGCCGCCTTCCTGCCGGATCCTCGTGTTGTAGTCCTCACACCCTTCGACCACACGGGAGATGTGGTCGCGGATGAGGTCGTAGTCCTTCTCGAAGCCGGCCCAGTCGGCGTCGAGCTTGTTGCCGAGAGTAGCCAGCGCGAGCCGACTGACAATGGCCGGCTCCGAAAGCAGTGTGGGGGCTACGGGCTCCACGCTGCCCCACGAGGGGTGGACGGCACAGACGGTGTCCTCGACGGAGACGAATTGCTCGCCGGTCTCCTGGATGTCGATCTCGGTGCGGCCCTTGCAGGGCAGGATCAGCGCCTCCTTGCCCGTGATGAGGTGGGACCGGTTGAGCTTGATGGAAATCTGGGCCGACATCTCGAGGTTCTCCATGGCAGCCGAAGCCATGGTGGTGTCCGATACCGCCGAGACCAGGTTGCCGCCGAGAGCCACCAGCACCTTGATGTCACCATCGCGCATCCGCAGGATCGACTCGACGACGTCGGCTCCGTGCTTCCGCGGTGGTGAGAAGCTGAACTCCTTGCCCAGGGCGTCCATGAACGTAGGAGGCATCTGCTCCCAGATGCCCATGGTGCGGTCACCCTGGACGTTGCTGTGGCCGCGGATGGGGGAGGCCCCCGCGCCCGGTTTGCCGATGTTGCCGCGAAGGAGGAGCAGGTTGATCATCTCCTTGATGGTCTCCACGCCCTTCTTCTGTTGCGTGATGCCCATGGCCCAGGTGATGATGACCCGTTCGGCAGCGAGGTACCGTGCGGCGAGCTCGTCGATTTCCTCAGTGCGGAGGCCGGTTGCCTCGAGGACCTCCTGTTCGTCCAGGTGGGACAGGTGCTCCTTGAGGTCCTCGAGTCCTTCGCAGTGCTTGTCGAGAAAATCGTGGTCGAGGACGGTGCCGGGGTTCTTCGCCTCGGCGTCGAGGACACGCTTGGAGACGGCCTGCAGCAGGGCCATGTCGCCGCCGAGCCGGATCTGGAGGAACTGGTCCGCGATTTCGGTGCCGTGGCCGATGATGCCCTTCACCTTCTGCGGATTCTTGTAACGCTTGAGACCGGCTTCGGGCAGTGGGTTGACGGCGACGATGTGACCGCCGGTCTCCTTGCATTCCTCGAGGGCCGTGAGCATGCGGGGATGGTTGGTACCAGGGTTCTGGCCCATGATGATGATCAGGTCGGCACGTTCGTAGTCGTCATACGTGACGGTCGCCTTGCCGATGCCGATGGTCTGGCCCATGCCCCAACCCGAGGATTCGTGGCACATGTTCGAGCAGTCCGGGAGGTTGTTGGTGCCGAAACCGCGGGCAAACAGCTGGTAGAGGAATGCGGCCTCGTTGGAGGTGCGGCCGCTCGTGTAGAAGGCGGCTTCGTCGGCCGAATCGAGGCTCTGGAGCTTGTTCCCCAGAATGGAGAACGCCTCGTTCCAGCTGACGGGCCGGTAGTGGTCCTCGCCTGCCGGCTTGTAGACGGGTTCGGTCAGCCTGCCCTGCATGCCGAGCCAGTATTCGGTGCGCTCCTTCAGCTCGGTGATGGAGTGCTCAGCCCAGAACTCCGATGGGATGACTACCGGGGTGGCTTCCCAGGTGACGGCCTTCGCACCGTTTTCACAGAATTCGAAGGCCTTCCGCTTGTCGGGATCCGGCCAGGCGCAGCTGGGACAGTCGAAGCCGTGCTTCTGGTTCATCGCGAGCACGGTCTTCCGGGTGCGGTCGATGCCCATGTGCTCGATGGCGGGCTTCATCGAGTAATAGACGCCCGGCAGCCCTGCCGCCCAGTCCTTGGGCTCGTCCTCGACCTTGATGTCTTTCTCGTCGGGTTCCTTGACAGAAGGGTTTTCCTTGGCCATGGCGCACTTCCTTTTCCGCGCCAGCAGCGAAAACTGGTGGCGCCCGCTTGAAACAACTTCGCCTCGTAACTCAGGACTAACAGGACGGCGCCGGTGTCCGCAAGGTTTATTCGGTGAACGGCGCCGATTCTCACGCTGGTGGCACCAGCACACCTCCCGCTGATCAAGCACTTTTGGCGGCTTTGCCGGGGGGGAAGGCAGCCATAGGTGCTTAATCAGCGGGGGGGGGGGGGGGCGTGTTTCGACCAGTAGCATCGGACGGGTGAAACCGTTCCTCCTGCTTGCAACGCGCGCTGAAGACGCCGCAGCCGACGCCGAGTACTCGAGCTTCCTCCGGTTCGGCGGGCTCGACCCGCATTCGCTGCACCGCGTCCGTGCCGAGGCGGGCCCGCTGCCGACCATCGACCTGCACCGGTACTCCGGCATTCTCCTCGGCGGCAGTCCGTTCAATTCCTCCGATCCCGAGGCAGAGAAGTCGGACAACCAGCGCCGCGTGGAGGGCGAGCTGAACGAGCTCCTCCACCGCGTGGTGGCGATGGATTTCCCGTTCTTCGGAGCCTGCTACGGCGTAGGGACCCTCGGTCGTCACCAGGGAGCCGTGATCGACCGCACCTATGCCGAGCCCATCGGCGCCATCCGGATCTCCCTGACCAGCGACGGCGCTGTCGATCCGCTGCTCGCCGGGCTGCCTTCGGAGTTCGACGCATTCGTCGGTCACAAGGAAGCCTGCACCACGCTTCCCGCGGGGGCGGTGCTGTTGGCGTCGTCGGACACCTGCCCGGTTCAGATGTTCCGGGTGAAGCAGAACCTCTACGCGACGCAGTTCCACCCGGAGCTCGATGTGGAAGCGCTGGTGGGACGTATCGACACCTACCGCAATGCAGGCTATTTCCCGCCCGAGCAGGCCGACGCCTACATGGAACGGACACGGGCGAGTCGTGTCGACCAGCCCTCACGGATCCTCGGCACCTTCGTGGAGCGGTACGCGCGGGACAGCTAGCGCCGGCAGCTGCGCAGTGGCGGGAACTTCAGCCCCGCGTCTGCTCCTCCAGCAATTCGAGGACGTGGCGGTACTGCTGTCCGGTGGCCCGCGTCATCCCGAGCTCGCAGGTCCGGTTGCAGGACGCATGGGCGGCTGCGTTCATCGCAGAAACGTCCGCGGACTGGCGTTGCGTGGCCGAGGCCGTGAGCTCGGGGTGCAGCATCCCGCGGTCACCCGCGAACGCACAGCAGCCCCAGTTCTCAGGGACGCTTACCCGCTCCGCGACTGCTTCGGCCACTGCCGCGAGGAACGGGTTCAGACCGAGGCGCGTGGACGAGCACGTCGGATGCAGGGCCAGGGACTCGAGTCTGGGATGGCCGCCCAGCACCGGCAGGATCCGCTCGGCGCTGAAGTGCACGACGTCGACCGCCCTCAGCGGCTGCCGGCCCGGTTCCCGAGGTTCGGCGTCGATCGTGGCGAGGAGCCCCTCGGTGCAGGAGGAGGCGTCGCACACGACCGCGAGTTCGCCGTCGTTCGTTGCTTCCCGCAGAGCCGCGAGCGTGCGGGCACGCATCGACTCCAGTCCCGCAACCAGTCCCTTGGAGGACCAGGGCGTGCCGCAGCACAGCCCGTCGATAGCCTTCGGCACCAGGAGGGTGATCCCTGCCCGGCCGCAGAGTTCCTCGAAGCTCGCCTGGACGCCTTTCCCGGAACCGGCGGGCCCGGACGCCGGCCCGAACATCGTCTGCACGCACGCCGGGAAATACACGGCGTCGGCGAGGGGAGTCCCAGCCGGCGACGGAAGCGGTGCCGGGCGGTTCCTGGACGGACCTCCTGACGGAAGCTCCGGCGAGTACAGCGGCACGGTCTCGGCTCCGAGCAGGGCGCGCACCACCCGGTTCGGGCCCCGCACGACGCCGGTCGGCAGCTTCGCCGTCAGCGTCAGGGCGGCTCCCGCCCCCTTCGTTCCCGCATCCCAGTGCGCGGAGGCAGCCCTCCACGCCTGGTTCGCCACCGGGCCTGCTCCTTCCCGGCGGAGGCGCTTCACGAGGGAGCCGGTATTGATGTCGACGGGGCAGGCGGTCTGGCACATGCCGTCCACCGCGCAGGTCTGCACCGATTCGTAGTCGTAGTCCTTTTCCAGCTCGGCGAGGAGGACGGTGTCGCCGTCGAGCCGTGCCTGCTCCATCGCCCGCAGGGTGACGATGCGCTGGCGCGGCGTCAGGGTGAGGTCCTTGCTCGGGCATACCGGCTCGCAGTAACCGCAGGACACACAGCGGTCCACCTCCTCGGCGACGGCGGGCGCCGTCTTGATGTGCCGGAGGTGGGCGAGCGGGTCGTCGTTGAGGATGACTCCGGGATTGAGCATGCCTGTGGGGTCGAAGAGCAGTTTGAGTTCACGCATGACCTCGTAGAGTTCGTCCCCGTACTGGCGGCGGACGAAGGGCGCCATCACCCGCCCGGTGCCGTGCTCCGCCTTCAGTGATCCGCCTTCGCCGAGCACCAGATCCACCAGATCCTCGGTGAACGCGCTGTATCGCCCGAGTTCCGCCTCGGAGAGGAAGCGGTCCGTCAGCAGGAAATGGAGGTTGCCGTCCTTGGCGTGGCCGAAGATGACGCTGTTGCGGTATCCGTAGCTGTCGAAGAGCCGGTTGAGCTCGACGCACGTGCGGGCGAGGGCGGGGACCGGCACGACCACATCCTCGAGCAGCGTCGTCGTTCCCGGCGGTCGGGCTCCCGCCACCGACGCGTAGAGGCCCTTCCGCAGGTGCCAGAGCTGTGCCCGTTCGGCCGCGTCGGTGGTGAAGGCGGCGGGGGAATCCAGGCCGAGGCCGGCCAGCGCGGTGGTACCGGCGGCCCGCCGCTCCAACAGCTCGCCGGCTGTATCGGCCGAATATTCGACGAGGAGCGCTGCGTGGTCACGGATGCGCAGGTCCCGCACGACGCCGGGGGTTCCGGGAAGCGACTGACCCACCTTCAGCGACAGCGCGTCCATGAGCTCCGCGGTAGCCGCCTCGGTCGCCACCAGTGCCGGCAGCGCCGAGTTGGCTGCCTGGAGGGTCGGGAAGACGAGCAACCCGCTTGCAGTATACGGATGCACCGGGACGGTGCGGAAGACGGCCTCGGCAACGAAGCCGAGGGTCCCTTCGCTGCCGACCGCCAGGTGCGCCAGGATGTCCACCGGGTGGAGAAAATCCAGCAGCGCATTGAGTCCGTAACCCATGGTGTTCTTCCGTGCGAACAGTCGCGTGATCGTTCCAACCGACGCCGGATCCGCCCGGACACGCGCGGCCAGGCGGACCAGGCCCTCATGCAGGGCGGGCTCGAGCGCGCGCAGGCGTTCGTCGGCGTCCTCCGCGCCGGTATCCACGATGGTTCCGCTCGGCAGGACCAGCGTGAGCGATTCGAGCGTGCGGTAGGCGTTGTCCACGGTTCCGCAGTGCATGCCCGAGGAGTTGTTGGCTACCACTCCGCCGATGGTGCAGGCCGACTCGCTGGCCGGATCGGGTCCGAATTTTCGTCCGTATCGCGCGAGCCGGGTATTGAGCATCCGCACCGTGACTCCGGGCTGTACCCGGACGCGGGCTCCGCCGTCGAGCACCTCGATGTCCCGGAAGTGCTTGCGCACATCGACCAGGATGCCGTCAGTTCCCGCCTGTCCACTGAGGCTGGTTCCACCGGAGCGCAACGTGAGCGGCACGCCATGGCCTGCACTGACCTGAAGCAGACGGCCCACCTCGGCGGCGTTGCGGGGAGTGGCCACAGCGCGGGGGATCAGCAGGAAGTGCGAGGCATCATGCGCATTGGCATGGCGGTCGATGGCACGGACGCTGATCCGCGCCGGATCGTCGACGGCGGCGCGCAGTGCACTGAGCATGATGCGTCCTCTCCGGTGGGTCCAAGGCCACTCAACCATGCACCCGGCGGAAAAGCAGCCCGCCGGGCGCATTCCTCGGATCGGCGGCCTACAGGATGGGCCGACCGCCGGTGACGGCGATGCGCGATCCCGAGATGTAACTGCCGTCGTCCGAGGCGAGCAGGACGTACGTGGGCGCGAGTTCGGCGGGCTGGCCGGCCCTGCCCAGGGGAACGTCGTCGCCGAACGATTCCACCTTCTCCTCGGGCATGGTGGCCGGTATCAAGGGCGTCCAGATGGGACCCGGAGCCACGCTGTTCACTCGGATCCCCTTCTCGCCGAGCAGCTGCGCGAGGCTCGCCGAGAAATTGGCGATCGCGGCCTTGGTGGCAGCGTAGGGAGCGAGCGTGGGACTGGGCATGTCGGAGTTCACCGAGGAACTGCCGATGATCGAGGATCCCGGTGCCATGTGCGGCACTGCGGCCTTCACCAGGTGGAACATGGCCCCGACATTCACCTTGAACGTGTAATCCCATTCCTCGTCCGAGATCTCATCCAGGGACTCGTGGTTCATCTGGTAGGCGGCATTGCTCACCAGGACGTCGACCTTGCCGAACTCCTGCACTGCGCGGTCGATGATGGCGCGGCAGTGCTCCGCCGTGGAGAGGTCGCCAGGAAGCAGGACTGCCCGCCGTCCTGCTTCCTCGACATACCGGGCGGTCTCCTTGGCGTCCTCGTCCTCGTTCAGGTAGGAGATCAGGACGTCGGCGCCCTCCCGCGCGAAGGCGATCGCCACGGCGCGCCCGATTCCGCTGTCGCCGCCGGTGATGACCGCTGCCTTGCCGTCGAGCTTTCCCATGCCGCGGTAGGTCAGTTCACCGCAGTCCGGAACGGGATCCATCCGGGCCTGGATCCCGGGGACTCCCTGCTGCTGTTTCGGCTGACTCATGCCTACGAACTCCTTCAGTAGAATCCTGTTGCCCTTGAAGCGCTCCTGGCGCCGCTGCGGACCCGATGATTCAACGCTAGTTCCGCGGCACCTCTCCGGAGAAGGGACCGGCAGGCTTTGACATCGGCAGGATCGTCCGGTCGAGCGTTCCGTCCATGACCCTCTTGACCGGAATGTCGCTCGGATCTAGGATTAGATGATCAACCGAAAGGTTTATCAAACAAGGGGTTGATGATGGCGGTATCGGAGTGCACGGAAGAACAACTCAATGCCGCATTCGCTGCGCTCGCCGACCCCGTCCGGAGAGCGCTGATCGCCCGGCTGTCCCGCAGCCCCGCGACGGTGAACGAGCTCGCCGAGCCCTTTCCCATCACCAAGCAGGCCGTGTCGAAACACATCCAGGTCCTGGAGCAGGCGGGCCTGATCACGCGTACCCGGAACGGCCAGCGCCGTCCGTGCCACCTCGACCCTGTGGCGCTCGAGGCAGTGACCGGCTGGATCGACAAGCAGCGACTGATCGCCGAGCAGCAATTCCGACGCCTCGACGCCGTTCTCGAAATTCTCAAGGAGAAGGAATCATGAGCAATCCCACCACCATTACGTCCCAACCAGGACTGCCCTTCATCGATATGGTCCGCGAGTACGATGCTCCGCGGAAGTTGGTCTTCCGCGCCTACACCGACCCGGAACTCGTGGTGCAGTGGCTCGGGCCACGGCGCCTGGTCATGGAGCTGGGGGACTACGACGCGCGCGACGGCGGTTCGTGGTCCTATATCCACCGCGACGACGACGGCACGCCCTACGCCTTCCGTGGTGTCTTCCACTCGGTGCAGGAGCCGGAATGCATCATCCAGACCTTCGAGTTCGCCGGGGCGCCCGGGCAGGTCAGCATCGAGACCATGAACTTCGAGGACCTGGGCAACGGTCGCACGCGCTGTTCAGCCCATGCCGTCTACCCCTCGGTCGAGGCACGCGACGGCATGGCGGCGAGCGGAATGGAGTCCGGAGTGAACGAGGGGAATGAGCGGCTTGACGAATTGCTCGAAAGACTGATCGGTTAGGACCGCGGCAGCATTTCATCAGCCGGGAGAAGGGGGCAGAAGAAGGCGGAGAAAGCTGGTGTTATGTCGGCGGGCGAATGCTGGCACGCCGGGGGAAAGCGGGACTAGTCTTTCCTGACGACCCGCAACCGGGAAGCACGGCGATCACGAGGAGCGAAGTTGTCCAATCACACCTACAGCATTTCCGAAATCGTCGGCACGTCGGATGAAGGTGTGGACGCGGCGGTTCGCAACGGGATCGCCGAAGCATCCAGAACCCTGCGTAACCTCGACTGGTTCGAGGTCAAGGAGATACGGGGCCACCTGGAAAATGGCCAGGTGGCGGACTGGCAGGTCACCATGAAAATCGGTTTCCGGCTGGAGCGCTGATCCGACGACGATCATCCCGCTGGAGCGCGCGCGGCTTTCGGTCCGCTACCCGAGCTGCGCCGAAATAGCCGCCGCTCCCTCGCGGAGTCTCGTGGCGATGGCGTCTTCGGGAAAAGCGCTGGAAATATACACCACCGCAAGTGCACCGGGACGTTGGCCCGGAATCCTCAGTGGCACCGAGACGCCCGCGAGTCCCTCGATGACTTCATTACGGCTTGTGGCATACCCGCGGGCTCGGGCCACGAGCACCTCGGACCGCAGCGGGACGCCGGGCAGCAGTAGTTCGCGGTCGGCGTCGTCCAGTGCCGACTGGATGGCGATGCCGGGTGCACCGACGTCGAGCTGGTGCCGCGAGCCCGGCTTTCGTGCAACGTTGGCCATGCCGTCGCGTGGTTCGGCACTCTGCAGGGTGATGCACGTGGCCTTCTCGAGGACGACGAGAAAGGCCGTCATGCCGAGTTCATTGGCAATGCCGTTCAGCTCGGGAAGGGCTGCCGTCTGCAGTTCCTTCGCGACATTCTGGGCGAGTGCAGCCAGCCCTGCCCCGAGCCTCAGGAACCCGGATGCATCGCGCTCCACGAGGTCATGGTCCTCGAGGGTCCTGAGGATGCGGTAGGCGATGGAGCGGTGGACCCCCAACTGGGCGGCGGCCGATGCAATGGTCGTCGGGGCGGTCTGCCGTGCCAGGAGTTCGAGCATCTGGATGCCGCGCGACAACGTCTGCGAAGAGGCCGCGGGCCGGGGTTCCTGTGCTGGCATGGCTACCTCTCCTGCGGGTTCCCGGGTCAGGCGTCGTCGGGAGTAGCAGCCATCGAGAAGACGGCGGAGAACAACGCAACCCAGGAAAAGTTCGATAGTAGCACGGCCGATTCTATTATTGAGCACCAGACGGGATGCGAGAATGCATGGCGGCTGTCACCCGCCCCACTGGGGGAGCGGCTGGGCCGACCGTTCACCGCAAAAACGAGCAGACCTCGCAATCCCCGCTGAGAACCATTGACCGCGCCGTCCGCGCCACCCTAGGCTCCGTCCACTAGGTAAAAAGTACATTCCACAATGCGAAATATGGTCAGAGAGGACCAGATCGTGGACAATCTAGCAGTACTTAGTCTTTTGGCGTTGGCTCCCATCCTCATTGTCGGTGTACTACTCGCCGGGTTTCGATGGCCCGCCAAATACGCGATGCCCGTCGGCTACGTTCTCGCAGTGGTCGTTGCGTTGTTCGTCTGGCAGATGGACTTCACGGGGATCATCGCGGCCTCGCTCGAAGGCCTGATCACCGCCGCGACACTGCTCTACATCGTGTTCGGGGCCCTGTTGCTCCTTTCGACCCTCACTATCGGCGGCGCGATGTCGACCATCCGCGCCGGTTTCGACAACATCTCCGCGGACCGGCGCGTACAGGCGATCATCATCGGCTGGCTTTTCGGTTCCTTCATCGAGGGAGCCTCAGGGTTCGGGACTCCTGCCGCCGTCGTCGCGCCGCTGTTGCTGGCCATGGGTTTTCCAGCAATGGCGGCCGTGATGGTGGGCCTGATCATCCAGAGCACGCCGGTGAGTTTCGGCGCGGTGGGCACTCCGATCATCGTCGGCGTCGGCAACGGACTGGGAGGAGATCCCGCAGTCGCGGAACGGATCTCCGTCCTCGGACTGACCATGCCCGAGTTCGTCGCCTCCATCGGTTTCCAGGTGGCGGCGATCCATGCGATCGTCGGCCTGCTCATTCCGTTGATCCTGGTCTGCATGCTGACCGGGTTCTTCGGGCCGGAGCGCCGATTTCGCGACGGTCTCGCGATCTGGCCCTTCGCGCTGTACTCGTCGGTCGCGATGACCATCCCGTACGTCCTCGTGGCACGTTTCCTCGGCCCCGAGTTCCCGTCGCTCTTCGGAGGGCTGATCGGCCTCATGGTGGTGATGTTCACCTCGAGCCGCGGCTTCCTCATGCCGAAGGACACTTTCGATTTCGGCCCCCGGTCCTCGTGGTCCGACCGCTGGATGGGCACCATCGAGCCAAGCAGGGCGACGGACGTCTCCACCCACATGAGCCTTGTCCGTGCGTGGGCACCCTACGTCCTGATGGCGACACTGCTCGTTGCGACGCGCGTGATCCCGTCGCTGAAGACCTACCTCACCGGCATTGCCATTCCTTTCGAGAACATCCTCGGATCAGGGATCACCACAACGGTGCAGCCCTTCTACTCGCCGGCCTTCCTGATGATCATTGCCGCTCTCTTCGCATACCTGCTGCACCGGATGAACGGTGGGCAGATCGCCGAGACGGTCAAGATCTCGGCGAGGCAACTGGCAGGCACCGCCGTCGCCCTGCTCTTCGCCGTACCCCTGGTGCGGGTACTGATCCAGTCCGGCCCCGAACTCAACGCCTCGGGACTTTCCAGCATGCCGGTGACCCTCGCTGAGGGTGCCGCGGCGCTGACCGGCGGATCCTGGCCCGTGATCGCTCCCTGGATCGGCGCGCTGGGAGCATTCGTTGCGGGTTCCAATACCGTCTCGAACCTCACCTTCGCCCAGTTCCAGTTCTCCACCGGCAATGCGATCGGTGTGCCCCCCGAGCAGGTCGTGGCCGCACAGGCCGTCGGTGGTGCAGGCGGAAACCCCGTGGCGATCCACAACATCGTCGCCGCGGCTGCCACGGTCGGTCTGCTGGGCCGGGAGGGGGACCTCCTGCGGAAGACCGTCCTCGTCACCATCTACTACTCATTCACTGCCGGAGCGGTGGCCTTCGTCTTCATCCACGGCATCGGCCTGAACCTCGGCACCATGATGCTGGTGGTCCTGGTTGCGGTGCTGGCCTTGCTTGCACGCTGGATGGTGCGCCAGAAACCGGCTGTCCCGGAGCGGGAAGTGGAGAAGGACTCCGTTTAGCACCCACATCCAAAAGGACGGTAGCCCGCATCGCGCGGGCTACCGTCCTTTTCGTGGAAGCGGGGTATCGTCAGATGGCTTTGCCCGGGTTCAGGATTCCAGCGGGATCGAGCGCGTCCTTGAGAATTCGATGCACGTCCATCGAGACCTCGCCCAACTCGGGGAGAAGCCAGTCACGCTTCAGAAGCCCGACGCCGTGTTCCCCGGTGAGCGTTCCACCAAGACTTTTCGCGAGGTGGAACATCTCACCCAGGGCCACCTTCGCAGGTCCCTCCGTCACCGAATCCGCCTCATCCAGAACAATCATCGGGTGCAGGTTGCCGTCCGATGCATGGGCCACGGTAAAGATTTTCACGCCGGTCCTTGCTGAAATGTCGTCCAGGCCCACGGCCACTTCCGCCAACCGTCCGCGCGGCACCCCGATATCGCCGATGGATACCCGGCCCAACTTCTCAAGGGAAGGTATCGCCTCGCGGCGGGCCAGGACCAGACGGTCCGCCTCGTCAGCGTCTGCGGCTTTTTCATGGGAGGAGGCAAAGGGCCGAATGGCTTCAATGAGGACGTCCTGCTCGAGGTAGGCTCCGTAGCCGTCGGTCTGGGCGAGGAGGAACGCCCCACCACGGCTTCGATAGTCGGTACCGAGTGCCATGTCCACGGCCTCCAGGGTTTGCCCGTCGATCAGTTCCAGCAGCGACGGCTGGATGCGCGCGGCAATGACCGCCGACGCTGCGGCCGCGGCAGAAGCGAAGTCCGGAAAGAATGCCGCAACTGTTGCCGTGGCGACCGGGAGTGGACGGAGCCGGAGTGTTGCTTCAACCACCACTCCAAGCGTTCCCTCGGATCCGGTGATCAGCGCGTTGAGGTCGTAGCCGGTGACCCCTTTAAGGGTTTCACGGCCCGTCCTCAGCTCCCTGCCGTCCGCGAGGACCACCTGGAGGGCCAGCACCGCCTCCCGCGTGACGCCATACTTCGCGCACCGCATTCCCCCGGCGTTGGTCGCGATGTTGCCGCCGATCGAGCAGATGGCGGTGCTGGCCGGGTCGGGAGCGTAGAAAAGACCGTATTCCGCTGCGGCGGCGTTGAGTTCGGCGTTGAGAACTCCCGGCTGGACCACGGCGAGTTGTTCCACCGGGTCGATCCGGAGGATGCTGTTCATCCGGGAGAGATCGAGGACTACTTCACCTGATCTTGCCGATGATCCTGCAGCAAGACCGGTTCCTGCTCCGCGGGTCACGATCGGTGTGCGGTGGGCGGCGGCGAGGCGCATGGTCGTGACGACGTCTTCTGCTGATTCGGCGAACACGACGCCGTCGGGTACTGAGGCGGAGACGTAGCCCGACCGGTCGGTACTCGCGTTCAACCGGTCGGCCTCCAGGATGGATGCGTTCGGTGCGCCCTCGAGAACCGGGGCGGTTGAGCGGGTTTGGACGGTCATCTCACAAAACTCCTTCGTTATGCGGAAATTGTCGGCTGTAAACCTCGGCGCTCGTTATTCTCTCGCGATGCGAAAGAATACTTTTGCTGATTGGATTACTATCACTTCTGCGGGAAGGAGTGGTCAATGGGCGGGCGGCTCCATGCGGTGAAGTGCACAACTGTCAGGACCAACGGAGTGCATTGAGTACGATTCCGGCAGCCGGCTCGCCTACGGCGGAAGCGTGACTTGCCCGCCCCACCCACGGAAAGCGGGCACTGCTGCTACCCCGTTACCTTTTTCGTAGCCCTTTCCTGGTGCAGGATATGGGTGTGCTGGCCTGCTAGCCCCGGCCCGCCTTCGGGAGGGCGTCAGTTCTGGCGCCCGCGGTGAATTCTTCCGGCGAGTAACCGCTGCAGCACTTCCGCTGGGGACCGCCGGTCCCCGGGAGGAGGAAGAAAGAAATCGGGGTCCGAGCCGCCCGCCACATAGAGCGAAGCCGCCTCAGGGGCTGTTGGTGCCAAGGGCTGGTTTTTCGGGCTCTCCATGGTTCTGGGCCACCTTTATTCCGTATGGTGTAATTCTTCTTACGATAGGTGGAATTATAGGGTTGGCCACTCAAGCGGTCAATGCCCGTCGGGACCGGATCGGGCGTTGGAACTCAGTAGTTGACATACCCGGCGTGACAGGGGTTACACTTTCTCGTGAAATAGGTATTCCGCACTGCAGAAACATCGAATCAAGTCGATCCGTCGATGGTCAAGGGTGTTCAGCGCTGCAGTGGAAGACGATGAAAGCTGACACCCGCCATGCATCTGAACGACTTCAATTCCGCCTCTCCCTCAGCAGCCACGGCTGCCCTCACCCCGTGTGTCGATGTACCCCGATGGGTCGAGGAGATCGTGGCGGCACGATCATTCGCCTCAACCGCGGACCTTGTGTCCTTCGCCGCCACGGCGGCGCCCGGCTGGACCGAGGCGGAGCTGGACAGGGCGCTGCAACATCATCCCCGCATCGGCGAACGGCCGGCTGGCTCATCGCCGGAAGCGGACATGTCCCGACGGGAGCAATCCGGCGTCGACACCTCAGCCGATACGGCGGAGCAGCTGCTTGCCGGCAACCGGGAGTATGAAGACAGATTCGGCAGGGTCTTCCTCATCCGCGCTGCAGGGCGCAGTGCCGAGGAGATACTCACCAGCCTTCGGCTCCGCCTGAAGAACACTCCCGACCAGGAACTGCACGTGGTTGCAGAACAGCTCAGGGAAATCGCGCTCATCCGTTTGGAAGGACTCCTTCGACCATGACAAGCCATGTCACCACCCACGTCCTCGACACCGGCACAGGGCGCCCCGCCCGGGGCGTCACCGCACTGTTGTCCCTGAGATCCGGAAAGGGCTGGGAAGCCATCGCCGACGGGACCACTGATGTCGACGGCCGTATCCGGGACCTCGGGCCGGACCGGTTGGAACCCGGGATTTACCGGATCAGTTTCGGAACCGGTGAGTACTTCAGCAGCACCGGAACCGAAACCTTCTTCCCTGAGGTAACGCTGACCTTCACCGTTTCAAGCCCTACCGAGCATTACCACGTACCACTACTCCTGAGCCCGTTCGCTTATTCAACCTATCGAGGAAGCTGATCATGACTGCAACGACGCAAGAGAACTCGAGCCACGCGCCCGAACCTGTTTCCGCTGCCGCGGGGCGCATCGTCCTTGGCCGGAACCAGTATGGAAAGGCCGAAGTCCGCCTCGTCAAGGTCACGAGGGACACCGACCGCCACGCCATCGAGGACCTCAACATCACTTCACAGCTGCACGGCGATTTCGAGTCCGCCCACACCGAGGGCGACAACTCGAAGGTCGTTGCAACTGACACCCAGAAGAACACCGTGTACGCACTTGCAAAGGAAGGGGTCGGATCGCCCGAGGCCTTCCTCCTGCGGCTCGGCGCCCACTTCACGGAAAGCTTCGACTGGGTCACCGGCGGACGTTGGGCAGCGGAACAGTACGGTTGGGACCGGATCAACGACCACGACCACGCCTTCTCCCGCAACAAGTCCGAAACCAGGACCGCCGTGTTGCTCGTCGACGGAGTACAGCAGCACCTCGTGGCAGGCATCCAGGACCTCACGGTCCTGAAATCCACCGGATCAGAATTTCATGGCTTCCCCCGGGACCGGTACACCACGCTCGCCGAAACAACGGATCGAATCCTCGCCACCGACGTCACCGCCAAGTGGAGGTACAACACCGTCGACGTCGATTTCAATGCGGCCTACGCAAGCGTCCGGGGGATCCTCCTGGACGCGTTTGCGCAGACGCACTCACTTGCCCTGCAGCAGACCATGTTCCAGATGGGCAAAAAGGTCCTGGAGGCGCACCCCGAGATCGAGGAAGTGAGGATGTCCCTGCCGAACAAGCACCACTTCCTGGTGGACCTCTCACCCTTTGGACTGGACAATCCCAACGAAGTCTTCTTCGCCGCGGACCGTCCCTACGGCCTCATCGAAGCAACGGTCGAGCGCGAAGGCGCAACGAAGGAATCAGCGGTCTGGGCCAATACCCCCGGATTCTGCTGAGCCGTTCCTGGCTCCCCACCGGACAGGCCCGCCCAGCACTCGACGACGGCCCGGCATGCAGGATCAGACACCGCAGGATCAGACACCGCAGGATCAGATACCCAGACAGGGAAGTCAGCTATGAAAGCACTGAAGGCCAGAAACAAGAAGGCCGTTCCACAGCGACCCGAAGATGAACGGTTGCCGCTCGGCCGGTCCTTCACCTACGGACTGCAGCATGTCCTCACCATGTACGGCGGAATCATCGCGGTTCCGTTGATCGTCGGTTCCGCGGCCGGGCTGGGTCAGGACGAGATCGCCCTGCTCATCGCCTCCTGCCTCTTCATCGGCGGGGCAGCGACGATCCTCCAAAGCTACGGCGTCCCCTTCTTCGGCTCCCAGCTGCCGCTGGTCCAGGGAGTGTCCTTCGCCGGAGTGGCAACCATGATCGCGATCCTCGAGGGAGGCGGCGGAATTCAGTCGGTGTTCGGCGCTGTACTGGTGGCGTCAGTGATCGGCCTCATCATCGCCCCGTTCTTCGCGCGGATCATCCACTTCTTCCCGCCTGTCGTCACCGGCATCGTCATCACCACCATTGGACTGACGCTGCTGCCGGTTGCGGCGAACTGGGCCATGGGAGGCAACCCCAGCGCGGACAACTATGGGTCGCTCTCGAACATCGGCCTTGCCGCAGCCACCCTGGCATTGGTCCTCCTGCTGAGCAAGCTCGGCAACTCGGCCATCTCACGTCTCTCGATCCTGCTGGCGATCGTCGGTGGGGCGGTCATCGCCGCGGTCCTCGGCATTGCGGATTTCTCGGGGGTTCTGGAGGGGGACATCATCGCCTTTCCCCAGCCGCTTGCCTTCGGATGGCCGACCTTCCAAGCTGCGGCCATCATTTCGATGGTCATCGTGGTCCTCGTGACCATGACTGAAACCACTGCTGACATCCTGGCTGTGGGAGAGATCGCCAAGACGAAAGTCGATTCCCGCCGCATTGCCGACGGACTCCGGGCCGACATGCTCTCCAGCGCCATTGCACCCCTTTTCAACTCGTTCACGCAGACCGCATTCGCCCAGAACGTGGGCCTGGTGGCGATCACCGGAGTCCGGAGCCGCTTCGTGGTCACCGCCGGAGGCGTCATCATGCTGGTCCTTGGCCTGTTGCCCCTGCTGGCCCGCATCGTCGCTGCAGTGCCGACCCCGGTGCTCGGCGGTGCCGGCGTCGTGCTCTTCGGCACTGTTGCAGCGAGCGGAATACGGACACTCGCCAAGGTCGATTACAAGGACAACATGAATCTCATCATCGTGGCTGTCTCACTCGGATTCGGCATGATCCCCGTGGTTTCGCCGACCTTCTACGACGAGTTCCCCACCTGGTTCGGTATCATCTTCCACTCGGGTATCAGCTCGGCCGCCATCATGGCCGTCCTCCTGAACCTGCTGTTCAACCACCTGAAGGCGGGGAATTCGAGCCAGCAATCGGTGTTCGCGGCGAGCCCGCCGCGGATGGTGCGCGCGGAGGAGCTCAAGGCTTTCCGCGACGGCGACCACTACGACGGCGGCAAGCTGATAGATGCCGACGGCACCGAGGTCCCCGTGGTCAACGCCGCGCAGTATGTCCTCGTCGAGGAGAAGATCCAGAGGGGCGAGATCAGCCATACTGACGAGATACGCAGGATCTGCGCCTCGAGCGAGTCGTCGGACGGCCCGGCCGGCCAAATAGGACGGAACACGTAGGCATAGCCGCAGCGGTGGGCGGGGCCGGTCGGTCCCGCCCGACGGCGGTTCGAAAGTCTGACGGTTCAAGGCTTGACGGTTCACCGGTGAACAGTTCAAGAGTTAGATGCAGATGGAACGTTGAGGAGCGTGCAGCATGGAACGGATTCAGGTAACGGTCAATGGACAGGTGCGGAGCTGCGACGGGGTCGGCGTGCACACCAACCTGCTCGACTGGCTGCGGGATGAGGGACTGACCGGATCCAAGGAAGGCTGCGCCGAGGGAGAATGCGGTGCGTGCGCCGTGATGGTTTCCCGGCCCGACGGGTCCGACGGCAGCCGGTGGACTTCGGTCAATGCGTGCCTGCCTCCTGCTCTCGCCTTCGACGGCCAGGAAATCGTGACAGCCGAGGGGCTCGGCACTGCGCCAGGAGCCTGCGCGGTGAGGAAGCTGCACCCGGTCCAGCAGGAGATGGCGGAGCGTGGAGGCTCCCAGTGCGGCTACTGCACCCCCGGCTTCGTCTGCTCGATGGCGGCGGAATACTACCGGCCTGAGCGCAGCACAAAGGCGCCGAACAACTCGAACAACTCGAACAACGAGGTCTCGGACGGCCAGGCGCAGACGGGAACCGCCGCCGTCGGTGAGGAACACGCGACCGACCACGAAACCGGTCCCAACGGCTTCGACCTGCACGCCCTGAGCGGGAACCTCTGCCGGTGCACCGGGTACCGCCCCATCCGCGACGCCGCCTATGCCCTCTGCGCTCCTGAGGGAACCGATCCGCTTCTGCGCCGCCAGGACAGCCCGGCGCCGCCCGCCCGCTCCACGCACAGCACGGTCGGCGGCGCGCGGTTCGTCCGCCCGCAGACCATGGACGACCTGTTCGGGCTGCTCGGGGAGAACCCCGAGGCCAAGCTGGTGTCGGGCGGCACCGATCTGGGGGTGGAGATCAACCTTCGGCACTCCCGGCCCTCCCTCGTACTGGCGATCGACCGGCTAGAACCCCTGAGGGTACTCACGGTGGGCGCCGACCGGATCGAAATCGGCGCGGCCCTGACCCTCTCGGAAGTAGAACGCGGCCTGGACGGGCGGGTGCCGCTGCTGGACCAGCTCTTCCCCCAGTTCGCGTCCCGGCTCATCCGCAACGCCGCGAGCTTCGGCGGCAATCTGGCCACCGGCTCACCGATCGGCGATTCCGCTCCGGCGCTGCTGGCGCTGAACGCCTCCGCGGTCCTGGCCTCCGGAACCGGTGAACGGGAAGTCCCCTTGAGCGAGTACTACACCGGATACCGCCAGAGCGTCCGGAAGCCCGGTGAACTCCTCCGGGCGGTGCGGATTCCGCTGCCCCTTGCCGAGCAGACCGCCTTCTACAAGATCGCGAAGCGGCGCTTCGACGACATCTCCAGTGTCGCAGTCGGCTTCGCACTCCAGGTCGACGGCGACACCGTTTCCTCGGTGCGCATCGGCGTGGGAGGCGTAGCTGCCACCCCCATCCGTGCCCTCCGGACCGAGCAGGCACTGCTGGGCCACCCGTGGACCTATGACGTCGCGGCAGCCGCCGCAGCCGTTATGGCCACGGAGGGCACACCGATCGATGATCTGCGGGCAAGTGCCCGCTACCGCTCGGCCATGCTCGAACAGTCCCTGCTTCGGTTCCATGCGCAGACGCAACCCGCCACCCTGGAGGTATCCCGGTGAAATCCCTCGCTGATCGACCAGTCAATCCCGTGGTGGGCGTGCCGGTCTCCCATGAAAGTGCAGACCTCCACGTCACCGGCGAGGCGCTGTACACCGATGACCTCATCGTCCGCAGCCAGAACGTGTTGCATGCCTGGCCGGTCCAGGCCCCGCACGCGCACGCCCTGGTCGAGTCGCTGAGCACCGAAGCGGCGCTCGGGGTCCCGGGAGTGGTCCGGATCCTGACGGCGGCGGACGTGCCCGGAACCAACGACGCCGGCATCAAGCACGACGAACCGCTTTTCCCCAGCGAAGTCATGTTCTACGGGCATGCAGTGTGCTGGGTCCTGGGGGAGACCCTCGAGGCCGCACGCCTCGGCGCTGAGGCCGTGCAGGTCGGCTACCGGCCGCTACCGTCCCTGCTGACCCTGACGGAAGCCATGGAGGCGGAGAGCTTCCAGGGCAACCAGCCGACCCTGACCCGCGGTGACGCCGATAGCGCCCTGGCCGCTGCGGCGTATCGATTCAGCGGCGACATCGAGTTCGGTGGCCAGGAGCACTTCTATCTCGAAACCCATGCCTCCTTCGTCTACGTGGATGAAGGCGGGCAGGTGCTGGTCCACTGCAGCACGCAGCACCCTTCCGAGACCCAGGAAATCGTGGCCCACGTCCTCGGTCTGCAGAGCCACGAGGTGACGGTGCAGTGCCTGCGGATGGGAGGCGGCTTCGGCGGAAAGGAGATGCAGCCGCACGGCTACGCGGCCATCGCCGCGCTGGGAGCCACGTTGACCGGCCGACCGGTGCGGTTGCGGCTCAACCGCACCCAGGACATCACCCTCTCGGGCAAGCGGCACCCGTTCCACGCCCGCTGGGAGGCCGGCTTCGATGAGGAGGGACGCATCCAGGCGCTCAAGGCGACGCTGACCAGTGATGGCGGGTGGAGCCTCGACCTGTCGGAGCCGGTCCTGGCCCGGGCCCTGTGCCATATCGACAACTCCTACTGGATCCCCAACGTGGAGGTCCACGGCCGGATCGCCAAGACCAACAAGACCTCCCAGACAGCGTTCCGTGGTTTCGGCGGGCCGCAGGGCATGTTCGTGATCGAGGACATCCTGGGGCGATGCGCCCCGCTGCTTGGCCTCGACGCCGGCGAACTCCGCAAGCGGAACCTCTACGTTCCCGGGCAGAGCACTCCCTATGGCCAGCCGGTCCGGCACGCCGAGCGGCTTTCCGCGATTTGGCAACAACTGCACGACCGCGCCGACGTCGACCGGCGCCGGGAGGAGATCGAGACCTTCAACGCCACGCACCCGCACCTCCGGCGGGCCCTGGCCGTCACTCCGGTGAAGTTCGGGATCTCCTTCAACCTCACCGCGTTCAACCAGGCAGGCGCGCTCGTGCACGTCTACAAGGACGGGTCCATCCTGATCAACCACGGCGGTACCGAGATGGGCCAGGGGCTGCACACGAAGATGCGCCAGGTGGCCGCCACCGCCCTCGGCGTGCCTCTGGAGATCGTCCGCCTGGCGCCCACCCGTACGGACAAAGTGCCCAACACCTCGGCCACCGCGGCCAGCTCGGGCGCCGACCTCAACGGCGGAGCGGTCAAGAACGCCTGCGACCAGATCCGGAACCGCCTGGCCGAGGTGGCGGCACGCAAGCTGAACATTCACCCCGACGACGTCCGGTTCGCCAACGGCATCGTCACCGGGATCGGTTTCTCCGACCCGGGGATCGCCTTCGCTGATCTGGCCCGTGACGCGTATTTCCAGCGGGTCTCCCTCTGGGCCGCGGGCTACTACCGCACCGAGGGGCTGCACTGGGACAGTGCCCGCATGCAGGGCGAGCCGTTCAAGTATTTCAGCTATGGAGCGGCCGTCTCCGAGGTCGAGGTCGACGGGTTCACCGGCGCGTATCGCCAGTTGCGGACGGATATCGTGCACGATGTCGGCGACAGTCTTTCACCTCTGATCGACGTCGGCCAGATCGAGGGCGGTTTCGTCCAGGGGGCCGGCTGGCTGACCCTCGAGGAGCTGCGCTGGGACGTTTCCGACGGACCACACCGCGGACGTCTGGCCTCGCAGTCGGCAAGCACCTACAAACTGCCCAGCTTCTCCGAGATGCCGGAGGAGTTCAACGTCCACCTCTTCGAGAAAGCAACCGAGGACGGCGTGGTCTACGGATCGAAGGCGGTCGGCGAGCCGCCGATCATGCTGGCCTTCAGTGTCCGCGAAGCGCTCCGCCAGGCCGCTGCGGCCTTCGGTCCCGCAGGCCGGGAGGTCGAGCTCGCCAGCCCGGCCACTCCCGAGGCTGTCTACTGGGCGATCACGCGGGCCCGGGACGCCCAGGCTGCACAGGATGCAGAGACCGCTGCCGCACAGTTGGTGCCGGGGCCTCTCCAGGTTCCCTCAGCGGCACACTGAGATGGACTGACATGGATTGGCTGGAGGCACTGCAACTTCTGCGCTCGAGCGGACGGCCCGGGGTGCTCGCCACGGTCACCGGGGTGCGCGGCCATGCTCCCAGGGAGGCCGGCGCGAAGATGCTGGTCGGTGCCGATGACGCCTGGGACAGCATCGGTGGCGGCAATCTGGAGGCCACGGTGGTGGACCGGGCCCGTGCAATGCTCGACGCCCGCAGCACTCTGCCCGAAAGCCTTACGTTCCCGCTCAACGAGCATGCGGTGACCCGGCACGGGAAGCAATGCTGCGGCGGTGTTGTCGACGTCCTTCTCGAACCGTTCCTGCCCCGGCCCACCGTTGCGGTGTTCGGCGTGGGGCACGTCGGCCACGAGCTGGCCCGGATCCTTTCCCGGCTGCCCATCCGGCTGTACCTGGTGGACAGCCGCGCCGATCAGGTGGGTACTGAACAGCTTTCCGACGTCGTCGGCGGGTTCGCCGACGTCCACCCCGTCCACAGCCCTGTTCCGGACTCGGTGCTGGGTGGACTGCCGGCCGGCTCGCACGTGCTGATTCTGACACACGACCATGCCGAGGATTTCCTCCTGTGCGATGCCGCGCTGCGCCGGGACGATCTGGGCTCGGTCGGCCTGATCGGCTCCAGCGCGAAATGGTCCCGATTCCGTTCCCGGCTGCTGGCCGAGGGGCACCCGGAGGCCGCCGTCGAGCGCATCAGTTGCCCCATCGGGCTTCCGGATATCACCGGCAAGGCTCCTGCCGTGATCGCCATCAGTGTCGCGGCCCGGCTGCTCCAGCTCCTGGCGTCAGGGACCGGGGCTGACCGGATTCCGGTTGATTCCGCCCCGACTGCCTGAACGCCTCGGCGTCACGGGCCGTTTCGGGCAGTGTCGGGCCGCGGTCCGAAAAGGGCGCTCGGGAAGAATCTGCCATGGTCCGTCGTGATCGTCACTTCTATGGCGGTTCGCTTTCCCGCGACTTCGGCGGGGAAGCTGTCGAGTCGTGCCCGTTCCACAGCAGCATCGCTGTACCGGCAGGCAGGAACGCCAAAGCCGGAAGCCATTGAGCGAACGCAAGAAGGCCCAACGCGACCAGCAGGACAACAAGCGCGGCGATTCGGATCAATTTCTGCAGAACGTTCATTCCTGTAGCAGCGAGGCTACGCTCCGACGGGCGGCTGCTCGAGCCGCCCGTCGGAAGGAGTGCGGTCAGCCTCCCAGCCAGGCTGTCACGGGACCGCGTGCGAAGTACACCAGGAAGCCAGCGGCAACAACCCACATGAGCGGGTGGATCTTGCCGGCCCTGCCGGACCCTGCCCGGATCAGCACCCAGGTGATGAACCCGACGCCGATGCCGTTGGCGATGGAGTAGGTCAGCGGCATGGTGACGATAGTGAGGAATGACGGCAGCGCGATGGAGAAGTTCTGGAAGTTGATCTCGCGGATCTGCGCGACCATCATGGCTCCCACCACCACCAGTGCGGAAGCGGCGACCTCCAGTGGAACCACTGCCGTCAGGGGAGTGAAGAACATCGCAGCGAGGAACAGGAACCCCGTGACCACCGAGGCCAGGCCGGTCCTGGCGCCTTCACCGATGCCGGCGGCCGAGTCGATGAAGACGGTGTTCGATGAGCTCGACGTGCCTCCGCCGGCCACCGCCCCGACGCCCTCGATAATGAGGGCCGACTTGAGGCGGGGGAAGTTCCCCTGCTTGTTCGCGAGTCCGGCGCTCTTCGAGAGACCGGTCATGGTTCCCATGGCGTCGAAGAAGTTGGTGAAGACCAGGGTGAAGACCAGCATGGTGGCAGCGAGGACGCCGATGCGGTCGAAGGCGCCGAAGCTGAACTGCCCGATAAGGCTGAAGTCCGGGATCGAGACGATACTGCTCGGGATGACAGGGGCGTTCAGGTGCCAGCCGCCCGGGTTGTCCGGTCCGGTGAATCCCAGGTCGAGGAAGGCCTCGACGACGACCGCGACGATGGTGGTGGTCACGATCCCGATGAGCAGACCGCCCTTGACCCCGCGGGCCATCAGGATGCCCATGGTGATCACGCCGATGAGGAAGATCAGGGTCGGCAGCGTGGTGACGGAGCCGTTGTCTCCCAGTTGCACCGGGGGGCCGCCCGCTGTCCTGCTCACGAAACCCGAATCGACGAACCCGATGAAGGCGATGAACAGGCCGATGCCGACGGTGATGGCGGCCTTGAGCTGCCGAGGGACCGCGTTGAAGATCGCCGTCCGCGCACCGGTGACGGCGAGGAACACGATCAGCAGGCCGTTGATGACCACCAGGCCCATCGCCTCCGACCAGGTCACGTCACCGATCACCGAAACCGCCAGGAAGGAGTTGATGCCGAGCCCGGCGGCTATCCCGAACGGGAGGTTGGCGAAGATGCCGAAGATGATGGTCATCACGCCGGCCGTCAGGCCCGTGACGGCACCCACCTGGGCGGCTGCCAGCCACCCGCCCTCGACGTCGGTGGCTGCTGTCTCTGCGCTGAACCCTCCCAGAATGAGCGGATTGAGAATCACGATGTACGCCATCGTGAAGAAGGTGACGAGGCCGCCGCGGATCTCGCGTCCCGTCGTCGAGCCGCGCTCCGTGATCTGGAAGTAGTTGTCAAGGGATGAGAAACGGCTGGCCGCCGGCCGCGAACGAGTCGGCTCCGGCTCCGGCTCCGGGCCTTCGTGGGGATCGTTGTCGCGGGTGATGAGTGTCATGACACTTCCTTCCTAGTAATCCACGCGGGCGGCGAGGGCGCTCCACGCCTCGAAGGGTGCATTCTCACCGATGCCCGCGGACGGGGAGAGTCGGTGCTGGCGGACGGGCATCGAGCGTTCCTCGATCGGGGTGGAGAAGTATTCGTAGAACACTGCGTCGTCGAATCCGGCGCGGGCGGCGTCGTGCCGGTCGGCGGCATAGACGACGTGCTTCACCCGGGCCCACAGCGCACTCGACAAGCACATGGGACACGGCTCGCAACTCGTGTAGAGGACAGCTCCCGAGAGGTCGAAGGATCCGATGGAGCGGCACGCTTCCCGAATGGCCATGACTTCGGCGTGGGCAGTGGGGTCGTTGTTGGCGGTGACACGGTTGACGCCCTCGAACACCCGGCCGTCAGGGGTTACGATGACCGCGCCGAAGGGACCGCCTGAGTTGTGGACGTTGGCCGAGGCGAGAGACAGGGCCTGGGCGAGATACTGCTCTTCTTCTGAAGTGGTGCTCATCTGGAACTCCCTAACGAGGGCAACATCCATCTCGCACCACCGACGACGAAGGGGTCAGGCGACTGCGACCAGACTGCTGCGGATTCATTTGCAGGTCCGCCTGGTTGATAGCTACCCGGGAAGGGGTGCCCGCCGTTGGCTTCGACTCGAACTGTAGCACTTGAGTGTGACTCACACCACTGCTATTTCGAAACTTTTATATCGTTTCGTGGAATATCTGGACTGCTGGTGGCTGGTGATCCGCGCCGCTACTCGACTTGTAATTCCGCACAGCAGATAATAATGTCCATAATACGAAAACTAAGTACCCATCCCTGATCTTCGAGGAGAGTCAATGGCGAATCCCAGCCCCGGATACTCAATCACGCTAAGGGTGGAGGCGCCGTCGGCCTTCACGACAACGGCGGAGCTGGCAGCAGCCGTCGGTGCAGCCGGCGCATCCATCACCGCTCTCGACGTCACCGAGTCCCACCACGGTTTCATCGTGGTGGATGTCACGTGCAACACCACTGATGCCGCACATGGTGAACAGGTGCGGGACGCACTCGACAAGCTGGACGGCGTGAGGGTCCACCACCTCAGCGACCGCACCTTTCTGATGCACCTCGGGGGCAAGCTGGAGGTCGTCCCGAAAGTTGCACTTCGAAACCGCGACGATCTCTCACGTGCCTACACTCCCGGCGTCGCCCGGGTCTGCCTCGCCATCGCCGAGAATCCGGCGGAAGCGCGGAACCTGACGATCAAGCGCAACACCATCGCAGTCGTCTCCGACGGCTCGGCAGTGCTGGGCCTCGGCAACATCGGACCCGCTGCGGCGCTGCCCGTGATGGAGGGAAAGGCTGCGCTGTTCAAGCAGTTCGCCAACGTCGATGCCTGGCCCGTGTGCCTTGATACCCAGGACACCGAGGAAATCATCAGCATCGTCAAGGCACTCGCTCCGGTATACGGCGGAGTCAACCTCGAGGACATCGCGGCCCCGCGCTGCTTCGAGATCGAGAAGCGACTCCGCGCCGAACTGGACATTCCCGTGTTCCACGATGATCAGCATGGCACGGCGATCGTCACCCTCGCGGCCCTCACGAACGCGCTGCGGGTGGTCGGAAAGAACCTGGGCGAGGTGCGCATCGTGGTTTCCGGTGTGGGAGCCGCAGGATCCGCCATCATCCAACTGCTGCTGGCGGAGGGTGCCCGCCATATCGTGGCCTGTGATCGCAAAGGCGCCATCAGCAGCGTCCGGGACCATGTCGATCCCCACCGCCAGTGGATCGCGGGCAACACGAACCAGGAGGTGTTCGAGGGATCACTCCATGAAGCACTCGTCGACGCCGACGTCTTCATCGGCGTCAGTGCTCCGAACGTCCTTGCCGAAGAGCATGTCGCGTCGATGGCAGAGAAGGCTATTGTCTTCGCTATGGCCAACCCCGATCCTGAAATCGATCCGATCCTCGCTGCACGGCACGCCGCCGTCGTCGCCACGGGTCGAAGCGACTTCCCGAACCAGATCAACAACGTGCTGGCCTTCCCCGGCTTCTTCCGCGGGCTGCTCGACGCCGGGGTCTCGGACATCACTCCGGAGATGCTCGTTGCCGCAGCCCGGGCGATCGCCGCGAGGGTCGGCGACGATGAGCTGAATCCCAGCTTCATCGTTCCCAGCGTGTTCGATCCCCACGTCGCCGCCGACGTCGCAGCAGCAGTTCGTGCCGCAGCTGCCACCCCGGCAGCGGCATCCGGGTCCGAAACAGAACAGGCACACTCCTTCGCCTCCGCAAACTTCTAGGAAAGGCATCAACATGTTCATCGATGCAACGCGTCCGTCGCCGATCGAGGATGCGGAGACCACCCTCGCCCCTCCGGCATGCGAGGCTGGCTGATGGCAGCCGAACCCGTTCTCGGAGCCGGGAACTATGCGGTCATCGATCAGACGCTGCGGGAAACCGACGCTCTGCTGCGGCAGGGCTATCCGGGTGACGACGGCACCCGCCAACCGGTCCACACCGTCTACATACCGGCAGACCGGTTCACGCCGGCACTTGCGGGGGACTGGGGGCGGCAGGCCCTGACCGCTGCGGATCAGCAGGGAGGCGTGAATGCTCTCTGCACCAGTGTCGGTGTTCCCCCGGAGCTGGTCGAACAAATCGGGAACAAGGTCACGGCGAAGCTGCAGCGGGAACCCATCGAGGACCTCCGGCTCGATTTCGAGGACGGTTACGGGGAGCGCGGTGACGCCGAGGAGGATCGCCATGCAAGGAGCGCTGCAGGGCTGGTCCGCCGGTCGATCAGTGAGGGGGCCGCTCCGCCGTTCATCGGAATCCGCTTCAAAAGTTTCGAGGAGCCCACGCGTGCCAGGGGTCTTCGCACCCTTGACCTGTTCCTTGCCGGACTGCTGGAGGCGGGAAGCCTCCCGAAGGGCCTTGTACTGACGCTTCCCAAGGTCAGTACGGTGGCCCAGGTCGAAGCGATGGTGTATGCCTGCGAGTCCCTGGAACAGTCCCACGGGCTTGAGCCCGGCCGGCTCCGCTTCGAAGTGCAGATGGAAACCCCGCAGCTGATTCTCGCGGCCGACGGCACGGTTCCGGTGGCCACCCTGCTGCATCGGGGCAAGGGCCGGGTATCTGCGCTCCACTACGGCACCTACGACTACAGTGCGTCGCTCGAGATAGCTGCCGCCTACCAGGCCATGGATCATCCCGCCGCCGACTACGCCAAGCAGGTGATGCAGGTAGCCGTCGCGGGAACCGGCGTTCGGCTGTCGGACGGTTCGACGAACATCCTGCCGCTCGGAACTGACGAGAACATCGCTGCCGCCTGGAAGCTCCATTCCTCGCTGGTACGCCGATCCCTCGAGCGCGGCTTCTACCAGGGGTGGGACCTCCACGCAGCGCAACTGCCGTCGCGGTTCATCGCCACCTACCTTTTCTACCTGCAGGGCTTCAGCCAGGCCGCGCTTCGGCTGCGCAACTACGCGCATGGCCTCGAAAGCACCGTCCTGGATGAGCCGGCCACCGCCCGCGCCCTTGCACGGTTCATCCACCGCGGCCTTTCCTGCGGGGCGTTGAACGAAAACGAAGTCGAGCACCGGAGCGGCATCACCATCGGTCACCTCACGGCGCTCGCACACCCGAAAAGAACCTCCACCCCGAAGGACTCCGATGTCTGATCCCAGCTACTACACGCCCCAAACCGCCCTGCCGCCCCAGACGGCGCTGCTCACCGACCGGGCAATCGTCACCGAGGCCTACACGGTGATCCCCCGGGGTGTACTGCGCGACATCGTGACCAGTGTGCTGCCCGAATGGACAGACACCCGTGCCTGGGTGCTCAACCGCCCTGTCGCAGGGGGAGCAACCACGTTTGCCCAGTACCTGATGGAGGTGGCGCCCGGGGGCGGCTCCGAGGCTCCGGAGCCCCAGCCGGAGGTCGGCTCATTCATCTTCCTCCTCGAGGGTGAGCTTTCGGTTGCCATCGAAGGCGAGAACCATTCCCTGACACCCGGCGGCTTCGCCTACCTGCCCGCAGGATCGAGCTGGCAGGCGAAAAACAGCAGCACGGACCTGACCAAGTTCCAGTGGATCCGGAAACGCTACGAGCCCCTGGCCGGGCATACGCCCAGAGCGGTCGTCGGCAATGAGCAGGACGTCGAGCCCGGAGCCATGCCGGACACGGACAACAAGTGGCGCACCACCCGCATGCTTCCGGTCGAGGATCTCGCGTACGACATGCACATCAATATCGTCACCTTCGAGCCGGGTGCCTCAATCCCCTTCGCCGAAACACACGTCATGGAACACGGACTGTATGTCCTTGAGGGTAAGGCGGTCTACCGGTTGAACGGGGACTGGGTGGAGGTCGAGGAAGGCGACTACATGTCCCTTCGGGCATTCTGCCCCCAGGCCTGTTATGCCGGCGGGCCGTCGAACTTCCGCTACCTCCTCTACAAGGACGTCAACCGCCAGATCGTCCTCTAGGTCCTTTCCGCACGGGCGAATCCACCCCGGGCGGCGAGGACCGGCAGGCTGCCCGTCAGCAGCTTTGCCGGGCGTGGATTCAGGGGCGGCCCACCGGAAGGATTCGGCGCTTCCCCGTCAGATCCCCTGTGCTCCCGGCGAGTTCCTGCAGCAGAGAGGCGGTCGGCCTCATCAACTTCAGCCGACCCTCCACCGCGCCGCGCAGGATGTCCCGCACCGGTGCCCAGTGGGATGAATCGGCCTCAGTGGTCCTGTGCTGCGGGTCCAGTGACGCTGCCGGCAGGGCCAGGAAGAAGAAGGTGTCAAAGCGCCTACCGTACCCTGTCGGCGTGATCCAGTTGGCCCACGGGTTCAGCTCCCGGGCGGGTATCAGGACACCGGTCTCCTCTTCCACCTCCCGCACCGCGGCGGCCAGCAGCACCGCGGACGCGGCCAGCAGGTTCGTTCGGTCCCCGCCCCCGATGCTGGTTCCGGCCCAGCACCCTGCGTGTCTTTCGAGGAGATCCGGAGGAATGGGCCGGCTGCGGGACGCGACGCGGTCAACCTCGTCCACGCGGCCGCCCGGAAAGACCACCATGCCGGCGGCGAAGTCCATGGTGAGTGTGCGGTTCTGGACAAAGATCTCGAGATCGGGCACCTTCCCGCGCAGCATCAGGACACTGACGGCCAACTGCGGCACCACCGAGGGGACGGCGCTGTGTCCTGGGGTCATGATCGTGCCTCCTGGAAGAACTTTACCGATCGTCCCGCACCTGCCCGCTTCCCGGCGGTTTGAGCTGTCCGAGGGGTAGTGCGAACCGCTCGCCGGTTTCGTTGACATGCCAGCTACCGGTCCCCTACTATTCCATTCTAAGGAACTTGATTTCCACAAAGCGATAATATTAGTAACGCAGCCCTCACCGAAGGAACTGACATGTCATACACCGTGAACTGCTCCATCCTCCTCACGGAGCTGCCACTGCTGGAGCGGCCCGCCGCCGCCAGGGCAGCGGGGTTCGAGAACGTCGAGTTCTGGTGGCCGTTCGCCGAATCGGTTCCGTCGGACGCCGAAATCACCGCTTTCGAGTCAGCGATCACCAGCGCCGGCGTGCAGCTGACCGGATTGAACTTCAACGCGGGAAACATGCCGAACGGGGATCGGGGCCTCGTGTCCTGGCCCGAGCGGTCGCAGGAATTCCGGGACAACCTCGACGTCGTCGCCGGCATCGGGGCCCGGCTCGGCTGCAAGGGGTTCAACGCGCTGTACGGCAACCGCACCCAGGGGTCGACCCCGGAGGAACAGGACGCGCTCGCAGTGGAGAACCTGGTGCTCGCATCGAAGGCGGTTGCAGGGATCGGCGGCGTCGTACTGCTCGAACCCGTCAGCGGCGCCGAGCTCTACCCGATCAAGACCGCCCAGCAGGCAATGGATGTCATCGGCAAGGTGCGTGCCGAGGGCGCCGCGAACATCGGACTGCTGGCGGATTTCTACCACCTCTCGGTCAACGGGGACGATGTTCCAGCCGTCATCAGCAGCTTCGGCGCCGACTTCGGGCATATCCAGATCGCCGACGCGCCGGGGCGCGGAGCTCCCGGCTCCGGGGAGCTGCCCCTGGGGGAGTGGATCGACAGCAGCCGGTCCCGCGGCTATGGGGGATTCATCGGACTCGAGTACAAGACCCCGGCCGACGGCGCCTTCTCCTGGCTGATTCGCTGAAACCCTGATCCGCTGGATCGTCCCCGAACATCGACACGCAAAGGACTAGAGACAATGAGCAGAATCGCAGTAATCGGACTCGGAATCATGGGCCTGCCCATGGCAGTGAACCTGGTCAAGGCAGGGCACGACGTCGTCGGCTTCAACCGCAGCCAGGACAAGATCGACAAGCTCGTCGCTGCGGGCGGCACCGGTGCCGCGGATGTCGCAGAGGCAGTGAAGGACGCCGAGATCATCCTCACCATGGTCCCTGACTCCCCGGACGTCGAAGCCGTGGTGCTGGGGGGCGAAGGAGTGTTCGCGAACGCCAAGGGCGGAGCGTACTGGGTGGACGCCAGCACCATCCGGCCCGACGTCAGCGTACGGCTCGCAGCGGCCGCAGCCGAAGCCGGCGTGAATCCCCTCGACGCTCCCGTCTCAGGAGGCGAGCAGGGTGCGATCGAGGGAAACCTCTCCATCATGGTCGGAGGTGAAGCGGAGCATTTCGAGGCTGTCCGGCCCGCCCTGGAGGCAGTTGGCGGAACCATCGTCCACGTCGGCCCGGCGGGGTCAGGGCAGACCGTCAAGGCAGCGAACCAGCTCATCGTCGCCGGGACCATCCAGCTGGTGGCCGAGGCATTGGTGTTCCTCGAAGCCCACAGTGTCGACACCGAAGCAGCCATCAAGGTCCTTGCCGGCGGACTCGCAGGCAACCGCATCCTGGACCGCAAGGCAGCCTCAATGGCCGCACGCACCTTCGAACCCGGGTTCCGGGTCGACCTGCACCACAAGGACATGGGGATCGTCACCGCCGCCGCTCGGGAGGCAGGCGTAGCCATCCCACTCGGAGCGCTCACAGCCCAGCTTCTGGGATCACTCCGCGCCCAGGGCCACGGCTCACTCGACCACTCAGCGCTGCTGATCCTGGTCGAGCAACTGTCCGGCCGGGCATCCCGGTAATACACTCCAACACTTTTCGATAGGAAATCCCATGGCAAAGATGCGCGCAGCAGACGCCGCAGTACTCATCCTGGAGAAGGAAGGAGCCACGCAGGCCTTCGGCCTTCCAGGGGCAGCGATCAACCCCTTCTATTCGGCAATGCGCGCCCACGGAGGGATCCATCACGTCCTTGCACGCCATGTCGAAGGTGCCTCGCACATGGCGGAGGGCTACACCCGGGCCAAGGCAGGCAACATCGGGATCTGCATCGGCACGTCCGGGCCTGCCGGCACCGACATGATCACCGGCCTGTACTCGGCCTGGGCGGATTCCATTCCCATCCTCTGCATCACCGGCCAGGCACCTGTCGCCAAGCTGCACAAGGAGGACTTCCAGGCAGTGGACATCGCATCGATCGCGAAGCCGGTCACGAAAATGGCCATCACGGTCCTGGAGGCAGCGCAGGTACCCGGCGCTTTCCAGAAAGCTTTCTACGAGATGCGCTCAGGCCGTCCGGGACCGGTGCTGATCGACCTTCCGATCGATGTCCAGCAGACCCTGATCGAATTCGATCCCGAGACGTACGAGCCGCTGAAGCCCGCCAAGCCGGCCGCCACGCCGCGGCAGCTCGAGAAAGCCCTCGACATGCTTGTCCGGGCCGAGCGGCCCCTGATAGTCGCCGGAGGCGGGATCATCAATGCCGACGCCGCCGAGGACCTCGTCGAGCTGGCGGAACTGCTCAACATCCCGGTCATCCCGACCCTCATGGGGTGGGGAGTCATTCCCGACGACCACGAACTCATGGCCGGCATGGTCGGGTTGCAGACCTCGCACCGCTACGGGAATGCGACGATGCTGGAATCCGATGTCGTGATCGGGATCGGAAACCGCTGGGCCAACCGCCACACCGGGGCACTGGATGTGTACACCAAGGGCCGTACCTTCATCCACATCGACATCGAGCCGACCCAGATCGGGCGGGTGTTCGCGCCCGACTTCGGGATCGTCTCCGATGCGGGCGAGGCACTCCGTGGCCTCGTGGAACTGGCGCGCGAGCGCCGCGCCGTCCAGGGACTCCCGGACTGGAACGCCTGGGTCAAGGACTGCGCCCAGCGCAAGTCACTGCTCCAGCGCAGGACCCACTTCGACAACGTGCCCATCAAACCACAGCGGGTCTACGAGGAGATGAACCGGGCCTTCGGCCGGGACACCAAGTACGTCTCCACCATCGGGCTGTCCCAGATCGCCGGAGCCCAGTTCCTCCACGTGTATCAGCCGCGCAACTGGATCAACTGCGGTCAGGCCGGGCCGCTGGGTTGGACCGGACCGGCCGCGCTGGGCGTGGCCCAGGCCTCCCCCGGGACTGCCGTCGTCGCCCTGTCGGGTGACTACGACTTCCAGTTCATGATGGAGGAGCTTGCCGTCGGGGCCCAGTTCAAGCTGCCGTACATCCACGTGGTGGTGAACAACTCCTACCTCGGCCTCATCCGCCAGGCCCAGCGCGGATTCGAGATGGATTACCACGTCTCCCTCGCCTTCGAGAACATCAACGCCCCCGAACTCGAGGGCTACGGCGTGGACCATATCAAGGTGGCGGAAGGGCTGGGCTGCAAAGCGATCCGGGTGCGGGAGCCCGATGACCTGCAGGCCGCTTTCGCCAGGGCCGGCGAACTGATGGCGGAGTTTCGCGTTCCGGTGGTGGTGGAGGTCATCCTCGAGCGCGTCACCAATATCTCGATGGGAGCCGCCGGCATCGATGCGATCAACGAGTTCGAGGACCTGGCGGAGGCTTCTGATGACGCACCGACCGCCATCTCGCTGCTGGTCTAGGGTGAATCCATGCGGATCGTCATAGCACCGGACAAGTTCAAGGGATCACTCTCGGCTCCTGAGGTGGCCAGCCACCTTCGAATCGGCCTGCTGAGGGTGGTTCCCGATTCCGACATCCTTGAGGTGCCGGTGGCCGACGGCGGTGAGGGCACCGTGGATGCCGCCGTCGCCGCAGGCTACGAGCGGCGCTACTTTCCGGTCACCGGACCGACCGGTGAGCCGGTGTCGGCGGCGGTCGCGGTGCGGGGGCACCAGGCGGTCGTCGAGATGGCCGCTGCCTCCGGGCTGGCGGTCCTGCCTGGCGGGACGCTCGACGCGCGGGGTGCTTCGAGTGTGGGCACGGGCCAGCTGATCACGGCTGTCCTTGACCTTGGTTGCACCGAGGTGGTCCTCGGAGTCGGGGGAAGCGCAAGCACCGATGGCGGAGCCGGGCTCCTTGTCGGCCTCGGTGCGAGGCTGCTCGACGAGGAAGGTGCGGTCCTGGCCCCGGGCGGTGCCGCACTGGCAGGGCTCACGCGGATCGACCTGTCGGGGCTGGACCAACGGCTTTCGACCGCGAAGTTCATTCTCGCCAGCGACGTGGACAACGGACTCCTCGGCAACGGCGGAGCAGCAGCTGTTTTCGGCCCGCAGAAGGGCGCGTCCGCCGACGACGTGCTCGAACTCGATGCCGCGCTCGGACGCTTCGTGCAGGTCCTGGGCAACGAGATCGGGCAGGCCGCGATCGATGCCGCCTTCCGCCCGGGCGCAGGAGCCGCCGGCGGAGCCGGCTATGCAGCCATGGTTCTGCTGGATGCCGAACGCCGGCCCGGCGTCGACGTCGTCCTCGAGTTCACCGGCTTCGCCGGTCACCTGGAAGGCGCGGACCTGGTGGTGACCGGCGAGGGGAGCCTGGACGAGCAGACCCTGTTGGGGAAAACCCCGGTTGGAGTTGCCCGGGCCGCCGTCGCTGCGTCGATCCCGGTTCTTGCCGTCTGCGGCAGGAGCCTCCTGACGGCGGATGAGCTCACTGCTGCAGGCTTCGATCGAACGTATGCACTCACCGACCTCGAACGGGATGTCGCACAGTGCATGGCCAATGCCGGACCGCTCGTCGAACGGGTGGGAGAACTGGTAGGCGCCTACCTTCTGACACTCAAACGGGTCGGCACCTAGAAACGAAGGAACTTCATGACGAAAGAGCAGTCCACCGCCGACCCGGGCAGCACGGTCTTCGACCTCGTGATTCGGGGCCGGAGGATCCTGACCACCGCCGGACTCCGGGAGCGCGAGGTCGGGGTCGTGAACGGAACAGTGACGGCGATCGTGCCGTTCGGCAGCGGTCTGGCAGGGCGCGTGACCGTTGACCTGCAGGACGACGAAACACTGCTCCCCGGCCTCGTCGACAGCCATGTGCACGTCAACGAACCCGGACGCACCGAGTGGGAGGGTTTCGCCTCCGCGACCCGCGCCGCGGCGGCCGGCGGTGTGACCACCATCATCGACATGCCGCTGAACAGCATCCCGCCGACGGTCGACGTCGAGGCACTCCGACAGAAGCGGGCGGCCGCCGAGGACCAGGCTTTCGTCGATGTGGGCTTCTGGGGAGGAGCGATTCCGGGAAATACCTCCGAGTTGCGCGGACTGCACGATGCGGGTGTCTTCGGCTTCAAATGCTTCCTGCTGCACTCAGGGGTGGATGAATTCCCGCATCTCGAGGCAGACGAGATGGAAGCCGACATGGCGGAGTTGAAGACGTTCGATTCGCTGATGATCGTCCATGCCGAGGATTCCCGCTCCATCGATCGGGCGCCGTCGGCGGAGGGTGACCAGTACGACAAGTTCCTTGCCTCGCGCCCCCGGGGAGCCGAGAACATGGCTATCGCCGAGGTGATCGAGCGGGCACGCTGGACGGGAGCGCGGGCGCATGTTCTCCACCTCTCCTCCTCGGATGCACTGCCGATGATCGCCAGCGCCAAGCGCGACGGAGTGAAGCTGACGGTGGAAACCTGCCCGCACTACCTGACCCTGCTGGCCGAGGAGATCCCCAACGGCGCCACCGCCTTCAAATGCTGCCCGCCGATCCGTGAAGCCTCCAACAGGGAGCTGCTGTGGAAAGGTCTTGAGGACGGCATCATCGACTGCATCGTCTCCGACCACTCGCCGAGTACCCTCGACCTGAAAGATCTTGAGAACGGTGACTTCGGAGTCGCCTGGGGCGGTGTCTCCTCCCTCCAGCTGGGCCTTTCGCTGATCTGGACCGAAGCGCGCCTGCGTGGCATTGCGCTTGAGCAGGTGGTGGAGTGGATGTCCCAGCGACCTGCCGCGCTTGCACGGCTGACGAGGAAGGGCCGGCTCGCGCTGGGGTACGACGCCGATTTCGCCGTCTTCGCAGCCGACGAGAGCTTTATCGTCGACGTGGACAAGCTGCATCACAAGAACGCCATCAGCCCGTATGACAAGAAGCCGTTGGTGGGCGTCGTCAGGCGGACCTACCTCCGGGGAGTCGAAGTGGACGGTGAGACGCCTACCGGGCAGTTGTTGCGCCGCGGCTCCGCCTGAGCACCGAATATCCGGTAGGTTGGTAGTAAATTCCACAAGGCGGATATTCGGTCTTGTTTCAAGTGCTCGATAGGTCAGGGGACAGCAATGGTCGAGAAGACAGTCAAAGGCGGCGTGCAGTCCGTCGAGCGCGTTTTCGAGCTGTTGGAGCTGATCACCGATGCCGGAGGCGAACTGACCCTCAGCGAGCTCTCCTCCTCCACCGACCTGCCGCTTCCGACGATCCACCGATTGCTGCGCACACTGGTGGGCAAGGGTTATGCGCGTCAGCTTCCCAACCGCCGGTATGCACTGGGGCCGCGTCTGATCCGGTTGGGCGCCGGTGCCAGCAGCCAGCTCGGCTCGCTGGCGAGCCGCCAGCTCAAGCACCTGGTGGACACCCTGGGGGAGACAGCGAACATGGCGGTGCTGGACGCCGACATGGTGGTCTATGTCGCGCAGGTGCCGTCAGCGCATTCGATGCGCATGTTCACCGAAGTCGGCCGGCGCGCCCACGCCCATGACACCGGCGTGGGGAAGGCGATGCTGTCGCAACTCAGTGATGCGGCAGTGCGAAGAATCGTGGCGAAGGCGGGAATGCCACCGCACACGGAGAAGAGCATCCGGACCGTCGAGGAGCTGCTCGAGGATCTGAACGTCATCCGGGAGCGCGGGTACTCGATCGATGAGCAGGAGCAGGAAATCGGCGTCCGGTGTTTCGCCATTGCTGTACCCGATGCGCCCACGCCGACGGCCATCTCGGTATCGGGACCGGTGTCGCGTGTTGATGAAGCTTTTGCAGCGCGTGCGGTTCCGGTGCTGCGCGAGGCAGCCCTGACCATTTCGAAGGACTTCGAGCTCCCCGACTGACCAGCATCCCGGGGAGACCGCCGGAACGGCGACGCCGGGCGGCTCACGTCGTCGTCCGAATGGTGCCGGGGGCTATTGCGTCAGGTCCTGGTACTCGGGGTGCTCCCGAATGAAGGCCGCGACGAAGGCGCACTCCGGGGTCACGGCGAGGTCCTTGGTGCGGACGTCGTCCAGGGCTGCACGGACGAGGGCGCTCCCGACGCCCTGGCCCTCGATGTCCTGATGCACCTCGGTGTGGGTGAACACGACGCGGCCCGGAACATGGTGGTACGCCGCGAACCCGACAGGTTCACCTGCGCGGCGCACCACATACCGGTCGTCCTCCGGGCTGTCGGAGATCGTCAGGTCCGTCTCGCTGCTCATCTGTTTCTCCCTTGAGGTTGCTTCTGGATCAGATGACCGATGCAGCCATCTGCTGCGCGATGTACTCCGCCTGCCGAATGGCCAGCGCCACAATGGTGAGCGTCGGATTCGCCGCTCCACCGGTGGTGAACTGGGACCCGTCCGACACGAACAGGTTCCTCACGTCGTGGCTCTGGCCGAACCCGTTGACCACACCGTCCTCGGGCCGTTCGCTCATGCGTGCGGTTCCCAGATTGTGCGTCGAAGGGTACGGGGGTGTGTGGTGCGAGGACAGTGCACCCACCGCCTCGTACAGTAGTGACGCCTGCTGGTAGGCGTGGTTCCGCATCGCGGTGTCATTGGCGTGGTCGTCGAAGTGCACGTTCGGCACAGGCAGGCCGAGGCGGTCCGTGACGCTCGTGTTCAACGTGACGCGATTGGTCTCCTGCGGCATGTCCTCACCGACGATCCACAGACCCGCCGTGTTCTCGTAATCGTCGAGCAGCGATGCGAAGCCGGGGCCCCATGCTCCAGGATCGACGAAGCTCGCGAGGAACGCCGGTCCCAGCGCAACGGTTTCGAGGTAGTACCCGCCGGAGAACCCGCGGTCGACGTCGTGCCGGGATTCGTCGGCCACCATCCCGGCCATCGTCTCCCCACGGTACATGTGCACCGGCTTGTCGAACTTGGCGTAGACGGAGCCGGTGGTGTGGCGCATGTAGTTGCGTCCCAGCTGTCCCGAGGAGTTCGCGAGGCCGTCCGGGAACAGGGGGGAGCCCGAGAGCAGCAGCACCCTCGCCGTTTCGATCGAGTTCCCTGCGACGGCGACGACGCGTGCCTTCTGCCGCTGCAGGTTCCCGTCGCCGTCCACGTACAGGACGCCGTCCACGAGGCCCCCGGGCGTGTGGGTGATCTGGACTGCCTGGCTGTTCGGCCGCAGGTCCAGCTTGCCCGTGCCCAACGCCTTCGGTATCTCGGAGACGAGGGTCGACCACTTGGACTTGTTCTTGTCCCCCTGGAAATTGAAACCGTCCTGGATGGATCCGGGTCGGCCGTCGTAGGGTTCGGCATTGGTGCCGTAGGGACCCGTTGCGTAGTGGCGGTAGCCGATGCGGTCCGCTCCCGCGGCGAGGACCTTGTAGTTGTTGTTCGCGGGCATGGCAGGCCTACCGTGGCGGTGGGTGGTGCCGATCTTCTTCTCGGCCTTGTCGTAGTACGGCTCGAGATCCTGCAGGGTGATCGGCCAGTCGAGGAGGTTTGCGCCGTCGATGCGGCCATACGTGGTACGGGTCGTGAACTCGTGGGCCTTGAACCGCGGTGTCGCACCTGCCCAGTGCGTCGTGGTGCCACCGACGGCTTTCACGAGCCAGGCGGGCAGGTTCGGGAAGTCACGCGCCACGCGCCAGCTGCCCGACGTCGTCCGCGGATCCAGCCAGGCCATCTGGTTGAAAGCCTCCCACTCGTTGTTGACGTACTCCTCGTTCCGGATGTGGCCGCCGGCCTCGAGGACCACCACCTTCACGCCCCGAGTGGTCAGCTCGTGGGCAAGTGTTCCGCCGCCGGCGCCCGAGCCGATGATGACGACGACGTCGGCGTCGTCCTGGTCGAAGTGGGCCGACGCCGGTTCGGCCGCCCCATCCAGCTCTGCGGTCATGGTGTGATTGCCTTCCCGGTGTCCGAGCCTCGGAAGAGGTCGGGGAACTGTTCCTCACGTTCGACGCCACCGGTTTCACCGGCAGCTTCTGCGCGCAGTGGGGCGTGCTGGGCGATGTCGTAACCCAGCGGGCCGATTTCCGTCAACGTCCCGTCGCTCTCCTCGATGCGGGGGTCGGGCAGCCAGTCGAGATCGTCGAAGCCCCGGTGCAGGTAGCCGCCCTGGTCGAACGATTCGCCCTCGTAGCCGAAGTACTTCCATACCTCAGGGTCGTCATAGAAGTTCAGTACCGTGGTGCGGCGGATGAAGCCGAAGAACTCGAGGTCGCTGATGCGTTTCAGCACTGCCAGGGCGCGTTCGTCCGAAAGATCGAGGAACTTCTCCTCGGTGAGGGTGTTCAGGGTGAGCAGGCCCTGCGTCAACGCCACGCGGAACCATGTGGATTCCTGCGCCTCAGCAACGATCTTGTCGGCCATGCGCTCGTACGGGTCGTCAGGAATGCTCGGGTGTGGGAAGGCGACACGGATGATCCGCGCGAGCGTGCGCCGTGCCTCTTCCGTCAGCTGCAGCTCGTTGAGGGCCGAATATTTCGCGGGAAACGCCATTGTTCTTACCCCTTGGGTTGTTCGATCGGTTGCCGTTATCGATTGAGGTTCGGGACCAGGATGCCGCGGCCCACGAGTCGGCCTGCGTCGAGGTCGTGCATCGCCTGGACCGCGTCCTCGAGGTCGTAGGTCCGGGTGGAGAGGGTGACTCTCCCCTGTGCGGTGAGGGTCATGAGTTCGGTGAGCTCGGTGTAGGTACCCACGAGGTTGCCGACCACGTTGATCTCCCGCGAGATGATCTCGATCGTGTCGATGTTCACCGAGCCGCCGTAGCCTATCGAGTAGTAGCTGCCGCGGTTCCTCAGGGCTGCGATGCCGAGCGGCTCGGTGCCGTGCTCTCCCACGAAATCGAAGACCACCTGCGCTCCGCCTCCGGTGATATCGAGCAGTTCTCCTGCCGCAGTGGACCCAGCCGGGTCGGCGGAGTTGACGGTGTGGTCCGCTCCGAGGGTGCGGGCGAGTTCGAGGGCGTCCGCTGAACGGTCGACGACGGTCACCTCCGCCGCGGTGAGCGCCTTGAGCGACTGCACGCCGATGTGTCCAAGACCGCCGCTGCCGATCACGACGGCGTGGCTCCCCGGCGGCAGCAGGGGCACGGCTTTGCGGACCGCGTGGTAGGCGGTGAGACCGGCGTCGGCCAGCGCTGCCACCTCCGCGGGCTGCAGTCGCGGATCGAGCTTCACCACCGAGCGGGCGTTGGTGCGCAGATACTCCGCCATGCCGCCGTCGACGTTCAGGCCGGGGAAGCTGGCGTCCGCGCAGTGCGAATCCTGCCCTTCGCGGCATGCGGGGCAGAGCCCGCACGTCACGAGGGGGTGCAGAATCACGGTGTCGCCCACAGAGACGTTGGAAACGGCGGACCCGATCTCGGAAACCCAGCCGGCGTTCTCGTGGCCGAGGATGTAGGGAAGGACCGGGTGCTGAATGGAGTCCCACTGGCCCTCGACGACGTGCAGGTCGGTACGGCAGAGACCTGCGGCGCCGATCTTCACCACAACGTCCCAGGGCCCGGCGACCTGCGGTTCCGGGACGTCGTCGATCGACGGATCTTCGCGGTACCGGTGAACACGGACAGCCTTCATGATCCTCCTGCGCGTCGAAGGGGTGCTAACTAGAGTCTGTCTGGGGTTACGGCAGAAGGGAAGGGGTTGTTCGTTCGTGCGACCCCTCAGGAAGCCGTCGCGGCCCTTGACGGGATGCCGCGAAGTCAGTTGACTCAGCGGTACGCCAATCCTCGAGGAGATTCCCATGCGCAAAGTCACCGCCGGCCTTTTTTCTTCCGTCGACGGCGTGGTGGAGTCGCCGCACCTCTGGCAGTTCGACAGCTTCGATGACGAGCTCGGCGCCGGCATGGACGCGATGCTCGACCGCACCGACACCGTCCTGCTCGGCCGGGTCAGTTACGAGGAGTGGTCGGACTACTGGCCGAAGGCCCAGTCCGACGACGAATTCGGCACCTTCATCAATCCGGTCGAGAAGTTCGTGGCCTCCCGTTCCCGAACGGACAGCCTTGAGTGGGAGAACTCGCGCCGGATCGAGGGGGACCTGGTGGATTTCGTCACCGAATTGAAGGCCACTGACGGGAAGGACATCAGTGTGTGCGGGAGCATCTCCGTGGTGCGGCAACTGCTGTTCGCCGGCCTGCTGGATTCGCTCACGCTGATGATGCACCCGGTGATTGCCGGGTCGGGTAGGCGCCTCTTCGAAACCGGCGATCCGCTGACGCGGTTGACGCTGCAGGACAGCACCATCACCAGCAAGGGCAACGCGATCCTCGTCTACGGGGCGCACGGGCGGTGAGGCGGCACTCCTACGGCAGGCCCTTCCCCCATGGCGACTGAGGACGACGTCCGGAAGATCTGCCTCGCACTGTCCGGCGTGAGCGAACGCCTCAGCTGGAATCAGCCCGCGTGGTTCGCGGGAACGCTGGTGGCACGGATTTGGGAGGACGGCGTCGTCACCGTGAAGACCGGTGAACGGGACGCCCTGCTCGGAAGCGATCCCGGAACGTACTACATCACGCCCCACCATGAGCGGTCGCCGAACCTCGTACTGGTTCGCCTCGCCCGGATCCAGCCCGACGAGTTGGCCGAGCTGATCGGGGAGTCCTGCCGCATCGCGCAGGGACGCGCGTAGGCCCTGTACCGCCTGACCCGCCTGGAAGCAGGCTGATGGGTGAGCCGGTCGAGCGGTAGGGTCGAGCCATGACGACTTCCCCTCCTGCCGGCACCCATTACGACGTCGTCCTGATCGGCGGCGGCAATGCCGGCATTTCGCTGGCAGCGCGGCTGCGGCGCTACGGCGTTCGGGACGTCGCCGTCGTCGAGCCGCGCGATCATCACCGATACCAGCCGCTCTTCTCACATATCGCCGGCGGTACCGCCCCGGCGGACATGGCCACCCGGCCGCAGGCGGAGGTGATGCCGAAGGGAGTCCGGTGGATCCGCGACGCCGCTACGGGAATCGACACCGACGCCAACACTGTGCTGCTTGCCTCGGGCGCCCGGGCCACCTACGGGCACCTCGTGGTGTGTCCGGGAATCCAGAAGGACTGGGACGCGGTGCCGGGACTCGTCGACGCGATGGCCTCGCCGTCCGGGGCGTCGAACTACGAGTTCGAGCTCGCACCGAAGGCCTGGGACCTGCTGCGGAAGCTGAGGAAGGGCACCGTGGTGTTCACCCAGCCCGCCGGCCCGGCGACCTGCGCGGGTGCGTCCCAGAAACCGATGTACCTGGCCTGCGACTACTGGCGCGAACAGGGCGTCCTCGGGGACATCCGGGTGGTGCTGGTGGTCCCGACGCCCACCATCTTCGGCATGCCGCTCGTCGACGCGGAACTGAACCGCAAGATTGCCGAGTACGGTATTGAACTGCGCTGCAGCAGCGAGCTTGCCGGGGTCGACGCCGGTGCCCGCACCGCCGTCGTCCGCAGCAGACTCACCGGGGAAACGGAGAGTATCTCCTACGACGTGCTGCACGCAGTTCCGCCGCAATCGGCGCCGGACTGGCTGAAGGCGACGACCCTCCCGGATCGGGGCGACGCCGGCGGGTTCGTCGAGGTGGATCCGGAAACGCTCCGGCACGCGCGCTATGGGAACGTGTGGTCCCTGGGCGATGCCGCGGGCACCAAGAACTCGAAGTCCGGCGCTGCGCTGCGCATGCAGACCGCCGTGCTGGCGCGGAACCTGGTGTCCGTGCGGAAGGGTAGGAAGCCGGGAAAGAAGTACAACTCCTACTCGGCGTGCCCCTTCACGGTGTCCCGCCGAACAGTGGTGTTCTCGGAGTTCGACGACCTCTACCGTCCCAAGCCGACGATCCCCCTATGGAAGGGGCTGGCGAAGGAGCGGCGGCTCACCTGGTTCGCGGACCGCGTCCTCCTGCCCCGGGTCTACTGGTACCTGATCCTGAAGGGGAGGGCCTGAGCAACTCTCAGCTCACCAGCGAGGCGCCGGGGATCGCGCTGAGCAACTCACGCGTGTACCCGGACGACGGCGAGCGGAACACTGCGTCGGTGGACCCCTCCTCCATGACCTTGCCGCTCTTCATCACCACCACGTTGTGGGCGATCTGGCGGACCACCGCGAGGTCGTGCGTGATGAAGAGGTAGCTGAGCCCGAGGTTCGACTGGAGATCCGCCAGCAGGGTGAGGATCTGCTCCTGCACCAGGACGTCGAGCGCTGACACCGCCTCGTCGCAGATCAGCAGCTCCGGCTCCAGGGCGAGGGCGCGGGCGATCGCCACGCGCTGCCGTTGCCCGCCCGAAAGTTCATTCGGGCGGCGCTGGGCCACGGTTCGCGGCAGTGCCACCTGGTCGAGCAGTTCGGCCACGCGGTCCTGCCGGCTGCGGCGGTCTCCCACCTTGAAGATGCGCAGCGGCTCATCGATCAGCTTCTCGATGCTGTAGGTGGGATCGAGGGATCCGTACGGGTCCTGGAAGACGGGCTGAACCCTGCGCCGCAGGGCGCGCCGCTGCTGCCCGCGGCTCGCGGTGATACCCTCGCCATCGACCAGGGCAGTGCCCGACGTCGCCGACTCCAGCCCGAGGATGATCCTCGCCACCGTCGTCTTTCCCGAACCCGACTCGCCCACGATCGCCGTCGTCGTTCCCCGTTCCACCGAGAAGGAGACGTCATCGACCGCGCGCAGGATACTCCCGCGCTGGCCCCGGATCTTGAACTCCTTGACGAGGTGCGAGACTTCGAGGATGGGGCCCGTCTTCACCGTGGAACTGCCCGCGGCTACCCGGACTTCCGCCACCGCTGTCGGCGCCGCCGCGACGAGTCGCTTGGTGTAGTCCTCCTGCGGATTGAGCAGGATCTCCGCGGGTGTTCCCACCTCCACGATCCGGCCCTCCGACATGACGATGATGCGGTCGGTGCGGTCCGCTGCGACCCCGAGGTCGTGGGTGATGAACAGTAGGGACGTTCCGTGCGCGTCCACCAGGGTCTGCAGGTGGTTGAGGATCTGCCGCTGGACCGTCACGTCGAGGGCCGAGGTGGGCTCATCGGCGATCAGCAGTTCCGGTTGGCGCGAGAGTGCGATCGCGATGAGCACGCGCTGGCGCATGCCGCCGGAGAATTCGTGCGGGTACTGCTTGGCCCGACGCTTCGCCTCCGGAATGCCGGCCTCGGTCATGAGCTCCACCACGCGCTTCTCGACGTCGGCACCGTTGCGGTGCCCGCTCGCCGCCAGCGCATCGGCGATCTGCGCACCGACGCGCATGGAGGGATTCAGGTTGGATGCCGGATCCTGCGGCACCAGGCCGATGCGCCGCCCGCGCACACCGCGCATGTGCTGTTCGGAGGCGGTGGCGAGATCATCGTTGCCGAGCAGGATCGATCCGTTCGTGATGTGCCCGTCGCCCGGCAGCAACCGGAGGATCGAGCCGATGATGGTCGATTTGCCGGAGCCGGATTGGCCCACGATGGCTACCCGCTCACCCGGGCGGATGTCGAAACTCACGTCATGCAGCACGGGTTCGGCATTGTCTCCGAAGGTCACTTCGAGCCCGCGCACTGACAGCAGGGGAGCCGGCGCGTCGGCGGTGGGAAGAGTCACTGGGTCACTTTCGGCTGGAGTTCGTGGGATCGAGGGCATCGCGCAGTGCATCGCCGAAGAGGTTGAACCCGAGGCAGATGAGCACGATCGCCAGGCCCGGGAAGATGGCCGCGGTGGGCGCCCGTGAGATGTACTGCTGGGCGTCCGAGAGCATGATCCCGAGGCTCGGAGTCGGAGGCTGGATACCGAGCCCGAGGAAGGAGAGCAGTGCCTCGCCGATCACCGCGACCGGCATGATCACCGTGGCCTGCACGATGATCGCGGACACCGCGTTCGGCAGGACGTGGGAGAAGATGATGCGGACGCCGGAGGCGTCCATGGTCTTCGCGCCGAGCACGAAGTCCGTCTCCTTGATCCGCAGCGTCTCGCCGCGCACCACGCGGATCATCGTGGGGATCTGGGCGATTCCCAGCGCGATGGCTGCGTTGGTGAGGCTCGGGCCGCTGATGGCGGAGAGCCCGACGGCGATGATGAGGAACGGGAACGCGAGCGTCACGTCGGTGAGGCGCGAGATGATGCCGTCGAGCCCCCGCCAGTACCCGGCGAGGAGCCCCAGCGGGGTTCCGACGACGACGGCGAGCAGCACCGAGAGGATGCCGACCTGCAGCGAGACCCGGATGCCGAAGAGCATGCGCGAGAAGATGTCCCGCCCCAGGTCATCGGTGCCGAGGATGTACCCGACGGTTCCGGGCTGCTGGAACGGAGCGTCGAAGTGCACCTCCGCCGGCCCGTAGGGAGCGATCAGCGGTGCGAGGAGCCCGAGGACGACGACGATGGCGAGCATGATGCCGCCGGTGAGCCCGAGCGGGCTTTTCAGCAGTGAACGCCAGACGCGGCCACGAGCCGAACCGAGTCCGGGGTTACGTACTTCGACGACGGTCATCAGCTTTTTCCTCCCACGCGGATCCGCGGATTAATGACCGAGTACAGGATGTCCACGGCGAGGTTGATCAGGATGTAGCCCACGGTGATGAGCAGCACCACGGCCTGGATGACGGGGTAGTCGCGGGTGAAGACGGCGTCGAGCGTGAGCTTGCCGAAACCGGGAAGGGCGAAGATCCGCTCGGTCACCACGGCGCCCGAGATGAGCCCGCCGAGCTGCAGGCCGATGATCGTGACCACGACGATCAGCGAGTTCCGAAGCCCGTAGCGGACGAGGACCCGTTGACGGCTCAGGCCCTTGGCCCGAGCCGTCCTCACGAAGTCCGTCTTCATGGTCTCGATCATCGACGCCCGCGTCTGCCGCATGATCACCGCGGCCAGCGACGTGCCGAGGATGATCGCCGGCAGCGTCAGGTGGTAGAAGCCCTGGATCGGATTCTCGGAGATCGGAACGTAGCCCGAGGCCGGGAACAGCCCGAACGCCACCGCGAGGTAGAGGATGGCGAGGATGCCGAGCCAGAAGTTCGGCACCGACAGCCCGATCAGCGCAAGCGCGTTCGCCATCCATTCGGGCCAGCGCCCCCGGAACCGTTCGGCGATGATGCCGAGCAACACCCCGACGACGACGGCGACCACGATTGCATATGCCGACAGCCACAGCGTGACGGGCAGCGTGGCGGCGACGAGGTCGGTCACCTGCGCACCCGTCCGCGTCGACTGGCCGAAGTCCCCGCGCAGCATGTTGCCCACGAACTTCAGGTACTGGGTGATGAGTGATTCGTTGAGTCCGAGCTGCTCGCGGATCGCTTCGATCCGCTCCGGTGTTGCTTCTTCCCCCGCCATCGCAAGCGCAGGGTCGCCGGGGAGCTGGCGCACTCCGAGGAACACCACTATGGATGCAAGGATGAGCGTGACGACTGACTGCCACAGGCGAGTGACGAGGTAGTTGAGCATTGTGGCTGCTTACTCGGCTTCGACGAATGCCGCGTTGCTGAGGTGGACCACGCCGTCGGCGAAGGTTTCGACGCCGGCGATGTCGGTGGAGTAACCGGTGAGGCTGCGGACGCGGTAGAGGTAGATGATGGGGTTGTCTTCCTGCACCTGGGTGACAGCCTGGCCGTACAGTTCTGAGCGCTCCTCGATGTCGTTGGACTGCGCGGCCTGGGTCAGCAGTTCATCGACCTCGGGGTTGCTGTAGCCGGAGTAGTTGGCGCCGCCACCGGTGGAGAGGAAGTTGTACATGTTGCCGTGCGGGTCGACGCGGCCTGACCAGCCGAGCTGGAGGATCTCGTAGTCACCGCGGTCCTGGACGTCGAGCAGGGTGGAGTATTCGACGGGCAGGATCTCGATTTCGAAGCCGCCCTCCGTGACGGACGCCTGCAGTGCCTGGGCGAACCGGATGGTGTCGGGGTTGTTGCTGACCTGCATCTGGATCTTGTACGGCATCTCGACGCCGGCCTCCTCCAGGAGAGCCATGGCTGCCTCGGGGTCGTACTCGGGGCAGGCCTCGCTGGCATCGCTGCTGAAGGGGCTGGCCGGGGAGATCGGGGAGCAGGCCGTCTGGTTGTAGCCGCCGAATACCGATTGCACGAGGGACTCGCGGTCGATCGACATGGACAGGGCCCGGCGGATGGTGGGATCGGTGGCGATCGGCGTGTCGATGACACCGGGAGGCGCTCCGACGCCGTCGGTGTTGCCGACGTTGATCGTGATTCCCTGGTAGCCGAGCGAGGCGCCCTGCAGGATGCCGATGCCGTCCTCGTTCATGAGTTCGTCCACGTCCTGGGTGGAGATGGTGTCGGCCACCTGGACATCGCCCGAGCGGAGGTTCGCTGCGCGGATGTTGGAGTCGGTGATGATGCGGTAGGTGATGCTGTCCAGGTGGACGTTCTCGGCGTCGTAGTAGAGCGGATCGCGCTCCACCGTGATGGAGGTCTGGGGGATCCGCTCCACGAACTTGAACGGGCCCACGCAGACGGGGCTGTCACCGAACGCTTCACCGTTCGCGGCGAGGGCCGCCGGCGAGAGGATCATGCCGGCGCGGTCGGCGAGTGCGGCGGTCAGCGGTGCGAACGGCTCCGCGTAGGTCACCTCTACCGTGGTGGCATCGACGGCGGTGATGCTTTCGATGGGGCCGAGTTCGCTCTTGCGCGACGATCCCTCAAGGGTCAGGCCACGCTCGATGGTCTGGGCTACTGCCTCGGCGTTGAAGGGGGTTCCGTCGGCGAAGACCGCATCGTCACGGACCGGAATGCTGACGGTCAGGCCGTCCTCCGAGATCTCGGGAAGGTCGGTGGCGAGTTGCGGGACGATCTCGCCGTTCTCGTCGATGTCGTAGAGCTTCTGGCACATGGTCTGCATGACATAGCGCGTGTACAGCGACGACGACGTGGTCGGGTCGAGCCGATCGGGTTCTGCGGAGAGGGCCATGACAAGATCGCCGCCCTCCACGATGGTCTGATCGCCGATGGGAGCGGAGACGACGTCGTCTCCCTGGGGCGCTTCGGCGGTGGTCTGTGGAGCCTGGCATGCGGTGGTGCCGACAACCAGGCCGAGGGCGAGGACCGGGATGAGGGCACTACGGCGGACGTGACGCGTCTTCAGGGAGAACGGGTGCTGGAGAAGCTCGGACATGGTGTTCCTCTGGGTCGGGATTCAATGCTTTACGTACAATCAGGGGAGCCTACTCCTTTTTGTATACAATTTGTTACGTTTGCGTAAATTCGTTGTCGAAATTTTTCCGGCCCCTCAGAGGAACCCCGACCAGGTGGGGGATCCGGGCATGGAAAAAGTACGCCGGGACTTTTATGACAGGGTCGCTGCCGAATGTGACGCGGGTTACTTCTGGGTGCGGCGGCTTCCGCCATGCCAGTCCTCCTGCGGACCGGCAGCGTCCTCCGGGACGCCGAAGCTGCGCAGCTGCGGGCGCTCACGGAGGCTGCGCTTCAGCTCGGCGAAACCGGGGAAGCTCGCCAGGCCCACCACGTGGTCCCACAGCGCGCCGGCCTCACCCAGGGCCGGCAAGCGGCTGATCACGGGGCCGAAGAACGCGATGCCCTCGGGTGGTTCGAAGTGGATGATCGGCGTGCCGACGTCCTTACCGGTGAGCGCAAGCGCTTCATCGGTCTCGGCCTGGATGACGACGTCGAGCGATGTGTCGTCGAGGGCGTCCGCCAACGACGCCGGAAGGCCTGCCTCGGCGAGAACCGGTGCCACGAATTCGCGGGTACCGCGGTGGCTCCGGGCAGCAGTGTCGGCTGAAGTGTCCTCCTCGGTATCGAAGATACGGGCGCCGAGACGCCTATACAGCTCGCTCACCGCCTGCGGCCCGTGATCGGCGCGGACCTGGGCGGCAACGCGCAGCAACCTCAGGCCGGCGGTATGTCCGGCTTCATATCCCGGCGGGAACCGGGCGTCGTAGTCGACGGAGGAGTTGATGAGCCGAAGTGAGATGAACCGCCACTCCACCTCGTAGTCCCGCTCGGCCATGACCATGCGCACCCACTTGCTGGTCATCCAGGCAAAAGGGCATACGGGGTCGAAGTAGAAGCGAATGTCAGCGTGGCTCATGACTCCCACGCTAGGGAGGGGTGCGGGGGTGGTCAAGGACTGCAGCCCTGCGTAGCATCCCCTCATGGAGACGATCGAATATCATCCGCGCCGCGACCAGCTCGCCTACACCTTCGGCGGGAGTGCGCCGGTCCTGAGAATCAAGCCGGGAACTGCCCTAAAGCTGTGGTCGGAGGACGCCTTCAACAATGCCCTGACGTCGGTGGATGACGTGTCCGCGGAGAAGGTGGACCTGCGGTTCGTCAATCCGCAGACGGGCCCGTTCTACGTCGAGGGGGCCGAGCCCGGGGACACCCTCGCGCTGCACATCGTGGAGCTGACTCCAGCCCGGTCCTACGGCGCGTCCGCCACCATTCCCTTCTTCGGCGGCCTGACCAGCACCGACCGCACGGCGTTCCTGCAGGACCCGTTGCCCGACACCACGTGGATCTACACCGTGGACACAACGAGGAACACCGTCGGTTTCCAGGCACGCTTCGGGGACTTCGAGCTGGCCCTCCCGCTCGAACCGATGCTCGGCACGGTGGGCGTTGCCCCGCCCGGTGGTGAGGTGCGGTCATCGCTGGTGCCGGAGCGGTTCGGCGGCAACATGGATGCACCCGACGTCAAGGCCGGCACCACCGTGTTCCTCGGCGTCAACGTTGAGGGAGCGCTGTTCTCGATCGGGGACGGCCACTACCGGCAGGGTGAAGGCGAGGCCTGCGGAACCGCCGTCGAAGGTGCAATGAACTCCACCATCATCGTTGAGCTCATCAAGGGCGGGGCTCCGGCGTGGCCCCGCCTCGAGACGGACACGCAGTGGATGGCCGTTGGATCATCGCGTCCCATGGAGGACTCCTGGCGGATCGGGCAGCTCGAGATGGTGCGCTGGTTCGGAGAACTGTTCGGGCTGCACCAGTTGGACGCCTACCAGCTGCTCACCCAGACCGCACTCGCCCCGATCGCCAACGCGGTGGACGCCAACTACAGCGTGGTGGTGAAGGCCGCGAAGCAGCTCTTCCCGGAAGCCGATGCCTACGGCGGCATGCACGCGGACCTGCGCCAACGAGGCGCACAGCTCATTTGACCCCATTGATGAAAGAGGAGCCATGGATCTACAGCTGAAGGGCAAAACAGCGCTCGTGACCGGAGGCACGCGGGGCATCGGGCGGGCCATCGTGGAGTCCTTCGCCGCAGAGGGCGCGAACGTTGCCTTCTGTGCTCGAAATCCCGACGAAATCGCCGAAACCGAAGGCGCGCTCGCGGGAAGTGGCGTACGGATCGCCGGAAGTGCCGTGGACATGGGCGACGGCGGCGCGGTGACCCGCTGGGTGGAGTCGGTGGGGGCGGACTTCGGCGGACTCGACATGGTGGTGAGCAACGTGAGTGCACTCGCATTCGCCGACACCGAGGAGAATTGGGAAGTGTCGCTGCGCGTGGACCTTCTGGGCACAGTCCGTCTCGTGAAAGCTGCACTTCCCTATCTCGAGAAGAGCGCAGCGCCGTCGATCGTCGCGATCTCCAGCGTTTCGGGGCGTGAGGTGGACTTCGCCTCCGGGCCCTACGGAACGGTGAAGTCGGCACTCGTTGCGTACCTGGCCGGACTGGCGTTCCAGCTTGCCGAAAAGGGCATCCGCGCCAATACCGTCTCGCCCGGCAACACCTTCCACGAGGGCGGCGCCTGGGACAACATCCAGAAGGGGAACCCGGAACTCTTCTCGATGGCGATGGGGCTCAATCCCACGCACCGGATGGGCACCCCGAAGGAGATCGCGGATACCGTGGTGTTCGTCTCGAGCCCTCTTTCGAGCCGCACCACGGGCGCCAACATCCTGGTGGACGGCGGATTGTCGCGGGGTATCCAGTTCTAGCGCGTGCCCTGGATCAGAGCCAGGCGGGCGCCGCAGGAACCTCCGCCGCGACAACGCCGGACAGGGCAGCGGCGCCCTGGGCGGACGACTTGCGGGCCGTTACCCCGGAGGTTCCGCGGCCGCTTGCCCACTGTGCGACGGCAGCCAGCGTGCCTGAAATTCCCGTCGCCCCGCTATTCGCTTGGTCGTTCTCCCGGTCTGCGCCGGCGCCGCGACCCTCCCCGGCTTCCGGTTGTCCGTTGCCGAGAAGCTGCCGGACCGTGCCGCCTTCGTCGTCGGTGATCTCGATCGCAAGCCCTGTGTCAGCGCCACGTACGCTCCACGCGCCGGTGATGTCTTCCAGCAGTCGAGCCAGCACCGACTCCGGAAGGTCGTCGAAGCCTGCACCGTTGTTCAGGTCGACGGCGTGCACCCACAGTTCGCGGCTCCGCATCCAGACAGTCGCCGTCGCTGGGACCTCGCGGCCCTGAATGGTACGGACGGTGGAATGCCAGGATGCCGCGGGAAGGTTGTTCCAGTCGGCATCGAGCTGCTCCGCCGAGTCCCGGAACAGCTTCCGCAACGCAGCAGGGCCGAGGGTCACGCCGTGGGCGATCTCGTCGTTGCGCACCTCGACGGAGGCGTACATGGGCGTCTCCACTCCGGTGGCTGCCCAGGCGACCAGACGGGAAATCGCCCTGGCGTTGTAGGCGACGTGCGACACCACGTGCCGACGGGTCCAGCCCGGCAGCAGCGAGGCGCCGTCGAGTTCGGCGTCATTGAGCCGATCGAGCTGACCGGCGAAGAAAGCGGTACCTTGCCGGGCCTGGAGCAGGGCGGCCAGTAGCTCCGGGTCCGTTGTCTGATTCTGTGCGGGAAGCGTCACGGCGTTCCTGTCCTTAGGTGTCGACAAGTCAATGGCTTCGAGGATAGCTGACCGTTACCGGGAGAGTGCCCTCATCGACGGGTTACGGCCCTGCGAGCTTCCCGGGTTCGCGGGCTTCCCCGGCTGCGGCTCCTGCTGTTTCATCCCTCGTTCACCCGCAGTTGTCCCTCGGGATGTCACGGCGGGGAACCGTGTGTTGCGGGGGAAACATCGATCCTCCCCAACGAAGGGAACCTTTCTATGGCATCTCGTATAGCTCGAACCCTGACCGGAATGTCCGCCACCACCGCAGTGGGACTGTCGCTGATAGTCGCCCCTGCGGCCGTTGCGCAGCCTGAAACTCGAGCACAGGACAGCGCCCCGATACTCATCGGTCACCGCGGAGCTGCAGGCACAGCGCCCGAGAACACGGTGGCAGCCTTCGAGGACGGCCGCACGTCCGGCGCCGACTTCTTCGAGATCGACGTACAGCTCAGCGCCGACGGCGTGCCGTTCCTGTTCCATGACGACACCCCGGCACGCACCACCAACGTGGAGGAGGTCTTCCCGGAGCGTGCGGACAACCCGATCACCTCGTTCACCTGGAACGAGCTGCAGCAACTCGACGCCGGCTCCTACTTCGACGAGCGGTACCAGGGCGAGCGCATCCCTCATCTGGACGACGCCGCCAAGGTCGCCACGGCCAACACCGGTGTCTACATCGAGATCAAATCACCGGTCAATTCTCCCGGTGTCGAACAGCTCGTCGCTGATGAACTGCGGACGAATGCGAAGTGGCAGCAGTTGGTTGCCGGGGACAAGATCCAGGTGCTGGGCTTCGATGAGGCCTCCAACCGGAAGTTCGCCCAGTTGGCACCCGAGATCGAGCTGCAGCAGTTGTCCGGTGTAGTTCCAGGTCCCGCAGTACTTGAATCCTGGACGGAATTCGCTGACTCAGTAGGGACCAACTACCGCGTGCTGAGCGCACAGAACGTTGCCGATGTGAAGGCTGCCGGACTGGTGCTGGGCGTCTACACGGTCAATTCCCCCGAGGCCGTGCAGGTTTCACTCGCCCTGGGCGTCGACGCGATCACCACCGACTTCCCGATCCAGAATGCACGCCTCCTCAGGGACACGCCGGTTTTCCCCGGTAGTGGGGTGGAGATTACGGACTCGGTGAACAACCCTGTCGGCGACGATGTCCAGCCGGAGAACGGCGAGTACGTGCTGCTGCGCAATACCAGTAATGGCAGCATCGACGTCAGCGGTTATCTCATTCGGGACGCAGCGAACAACACGCTCACCGTCGGCAACGGGTATGTCCTTGCCCCCGGCGCTGAGCTGCGCGTCCACACCGGGCCGGGCACCGATTCGGCCGGGTCCTACTACAACGGGCTTACCGCCTCCGTGCTGAACAACGGCGGCGACTCCGTGGCACTCTGGACCCCCCAGGACAAGCTGCAGGACGTCTTCGCCAACTAGCGATCAAGCCCGCCCGGACGTCTTCGGCAACTAGCGAACAAGCCGTCCGGGCCTGTTCGCCAACTAGCGATCAAGCCCGCCCGGACGTCTTCGGCAACTAGCGAACAAGCCGTCCGGGCCGACGTCGTCCGCGCATCCGGCCGCCGGAACAGGCGCAGCCTATCCGCGGAGCCGCGTCCTGCCCGGGTCCACAAGCGGTTCGGCCGTGACTGTGGCGGGAACCCGCCGCCCGAAGTACTCGATGCTGACGGCATCACCCACGTCCACTCGCGCCGGGAGCCGGGAGCCGGGAGCCGGGAGCCGGGAGCCGGGAGTCGGGAGCTGGGCGTGGGCGATGGGCTGGAGCAGCACGACTGCGGGAATGACTTCCGCCTGCGCGCTGTTACAGGATTAGATGCAAAAGCATGTAATCAACGATGGAGGCACTTATGCAAATCGGCGTATTCTCAGTCAGCGACATCACCAGGGATCCGGTCACCGGTCGTATCCCCACTGAGCATGAGCGCATTCGAGCGGCTGTCGCCATCGCCAGGAAGGTCGAGGAGATCGGCATGGACGTCTACGCGACGGGGGAGCACCACAACCCGCCGTTCTATGCCAGCTCCCCGACCACCCTCCTCGGCTACATTGCTGCCCAGACGGAGCGGATCATCCTTTCCACCGCCACCACGCTGATCACCACGAATGACCCGGTGAAGATCGCCGAAGACTTCGCCACTCTCCAGCACCTGGCCGATGGCCGCGTGGACCTCGTCCTCGGCCGGGGAAACACTGCCCCTGTCTACCCGTGGTTCGGCAAGAATATGCAGGACAGCGTGGACCTCACAGTGGAGAATTACAACCTGCTCCGGCAACTGTGGGACAACGACGTCGTCAACTGGCAGGGCAAGCACCGCACGCCGCTGCAGAACTTCACGGCCTCCCCTCGCCCGCTCGACGGCGTGGCACCCTTCGTCTGGCATGGCTCGATCCGCACGCCGCAGGTGGCCGAGATCGCGGCCTACTTCGGTGACGGTTTCTTCGCCAACAACATCTTCTGGCCCAAGGAGCACTACATGCAGCTCATCGCCCTCTACCGCGAGCGCTACGAGCACTACGGGCACGGCAGGGCCGATCAGGCGGTCGTCGGTCTGGGTGGCCAGTTCTTCCTGCGGAAGAACTCGCAGGACGCTGTGAACGAATTCCGGCCGTACTTCGACAACGCCCCGGTCTACGGACACGGACCGTCGATGGAGGACTTCACCGCGCAAACCCCGCTGAGCGTCGGTAGCCCCCAGGAGGTCCTCGAGAAGACCCTGACGTTCCAGGAGTACTTCGGCGACTACCAGCGGCAGCTTTTCCTCATCGACCATGCGGGTCTGCCCCTCAAGACCGTCCTCGAGCAGCTGGACCTGTTCGGCGAATTCGTCCTCCCCGAGCTTCGGCGTGAGCTGGATTCCCGGCGTCCGGCACATGTACCGGACGGCCCCACCCATGAGACCCGCAAAGCGGCGCGCCGGCTGCTCGACAACGAGAGTTCTGTCAGCGCCTGATGCCGTAGTCGGCTGCGCGCGTGCTGGGGCGTGCGGTGGGTGAAACTCCGGATACCGGCGTATCGCCGGGGGTTCTTCACCCTTCCCACGGCACACCCGGTGCCTGAGGGAGGTGACGGAGTTCGCGTCTCCTGTAGTGGCGTAGCCGTTACTGCACAGGAGGGTCGGATTACCTATTGACCTCTCTGTTGGCGGAGGCCTACCCTGAAGCCCCCACCACGTGGGAGCGTCCTCCGATCGCCACGTCGGCCTCCTGGACGAGTCCAACCGTGCAGCCCCAGAGGGTGAAAACTGCAGTGTCAACCGGCCGTTGACGAGCGCGCTTCCAAGCGAGGGCACGAAGGAACGGTAGAGGTAGCAAAGACAGCGCGGAATAATGGCCGTCCAGCGCAGGCTGCGGCAGTTCCCGGAAACCCTCGACGTGCTGGCAGGACCCTCTCGGTCCTGGCTGCGGCGCCTTCTTCCCGCTGGGAGTATTCGTAATTCGGGGTTGGAGCAGGCAATGAACAGAACAAGAACCAAGATAACGGCGATGGTGTTCACGGCGGTCTTCGCTGCGGGACTCACGCCGAGCGCAGCCTTCGCCCATGGGGGATCATCGGGCAATTCAGGTTCATCGGACCACGCGTCGAGCCAGGAAGTGGTGTACGAGATCGCTCGGTCCACCGCGCGTTATACCTGGCTGGACCGGGCCATCAAGGACGGCTATGAGCGCGTCACCGATTGCATCGAGTTGCCCGGAGTGGGCGCAATGGGTGTGCACTACGCGAAGAGCAAGCTGATCGACAAGAAGACCGACGCCTCGAAACCGGAAGCGCTGGTCTATATGCCGGTGAAGTACGGAAACCACGAGTACTATCGCCTCGTTGCGGCGGAGTTCCTTTCCACCGCGAAGAAGGCACCGGTCCTCGGAGGAGTCACCTTCAATTCGGAAGCGGCGGATTCGCAGGCGCCGTACAGACACAGCCTCCACGCATGGGTCTGGAAGCACAATCCGGCAGGAGTGTTCGCGCAGTGGAATCCGAGCATCAGCTGCCCGAAGGAGGACACGCACTGATCGAGGACTGAAACGGACCGTGCGCACGAAAGGTGGGAACCTCTTCCGTGCGCACGTTCCGCAGGTTCCGCTGCCGTCGTGCAGATGTCCCCGTATGACACGGCCACCTCGACGCCGCCGTCGTGCGTCGTCTAGGGTCGGAACCAAGAATCAAGAGTTCCAACGCAAAACCCTGGTTCGTTGGACGGCAACCCTCTCGCTGTAGTGGGGTGCCCCAGGTGAGGATTCGGCCCGGCGGTATGCGCGCGGGCAAGTATGGCGCTTCCTCAATGGCGGTGCCCGGTTGTTCGAGGAGTGCAATGCCCGCAAATGCGCCACGCCAGATCCGTTTCAACGCCTTCGACATGAACTGCGTGGGCCACCAGTCGCCGGGGCTGTGGCGCCACCCCGACGACCAGTCGCACCGGTACAAGGACCTCCGCTACTGGGCCGACCTCGCACAGACCCTCGAGAAGGGCCTCTTCGACGGACTCTTCATCGCCGACGTGCTCGGCACGTACGACGTCTTCGGCGGCTCCAATGAAGCCACCCTGCGCCAGGGCACCCAGACTCCGGTCAATGATCCGTTCCTGCTGGTGTCCGCGATGGCACTCGTCACCGAGCACCTCGGCTTCGGCGTCACCGCGGGCACCGCCTATGAGCATCCGTATCCGTTCGCGCGCCGGCTCTCGACGCTCGATCACCTCACTAACGGCCGGGTTGGCTGGAATGTCGTCACCGGCTACCTCCCCTCGGCTGCCCGCAATATGGGCAACGAGGACCAGCTCGAGCACGACGAGCGCTACAACCACGCCGACGAGTACCTCGAAGTGCTCTACAAGCTGCTCGAAGGGTCGTGGGAAGACGACGCCGTCGTCCGGGATGTGGAGAACGGCATCTTCACCGACCCGTCGAAAGTGCATGAAATCGGGCACGACGGCAAATACTTCACCGTGCCGGGAATCCACCTCAGCGAGCCGTCGCCGCAGCGCACGCCCGTCATCTACCAGGCGGGGGCGTCGTCGAGGGGCATCGACTTTGCGGCCGGCAACGCCGAAGCGGTGTTCGTGGGAGCGCCCACCAAGGCCATCCTCAAGGACGCCGTCACGAAGATCCGTGACGCCGCCGAGGCCGCCGGCCGCGACCGATACTCGGTGCGCATCTACACCATGCTCACGGTGATCACCGATGAGACCGAGGAAAAGGCCCACGCCAAGCACGAGGACTACAAGAAGTACGTGAGCTACGAGGGCGCCCTCGTGCTCGTATCCGGTTGGCTCGGGATCGACCTGTCCGTCTACGATCCCGACGAGCCTCTCGGCAATGTGAAGTCCAACGCCATTCACTCCGCCGTCGCGAATTTCCAGAAGGTGAACGACGACGGCGCTCCCTGGACGGTGCGCGACATCGCCGAGTGGGCGGGGATCGGCGGGCTCGGCCCGCGCGTGGTCGGCTCAGGCGCGCAGATTGCCGATGAGCTGCAGTCGTGGGTGGAAGAAACCGACGTCGACGGGTTCAACCTTGCCTACGCGATCACGCCCGGCTCGTTCGAGGACGTCATCACGTACGTGGTGCCCGAACTCCAGAAGCGCGGCGCCTACCCCACCGAGTACGTGGAGGGCACCCTGCGGAACAAGCTGTTCGGGAAGGGCGACCGGCTCCCGGACGAGCACCGTGGCAGCAGCTTCCGCCTCCAGCACGCCCGTCGCTGACGCTCCGTCGCGCGGTTCGTCGGGCGTAGGTCGTCCATTCCTGATGGGTGGTGGAGCATGCGGTCAGCCACAACTGCCCAACTTCCGCGGACCGGCGACCGTCTCTGCCGGAAGTCCTGCCGGAAGCCCTGCCCGGAAGTCCTGCCGGAAGTCCGCCGAAACCCCGTACGGAAGGCGGGAATAGGCCTTCGCCAGGCGCGGAACCCGTGGCATACTCCTCCGCGGGGCGATAGCGTCGGAAGCAACACGCCAACGAATTACGCCAACGAATGGAGTTCACATGTCGCGCGTTGCGATTATCGGAGGCCACGGAAAAGTGGCCCTGCACCTCACGAAAATCCTCACCGGCCAGGGCCACCAGGTCAGCTCGATCTTCCGGAATCCGGACCACTCGTCCGACGTCGAGATCGCAGGCGCGACGCCGGTGGTCGCCGACGTGTCGACGCTGTCGGTGAGCGAGATGGCCGATGTGTTCCGCGGGCACGACGCCGTGGTCTGGTCCGCAGGTGCCGGCGGCAGCAGCCCTGAGGCCACCTACGCGGTGGACCGCGATGCCGCGATCCGCTCCATGGATGCCGCCGAGGAAGCCAGCGTGGGCAGGTATGTCATGGTGTCCTACCTCGGTGCTGGCAAGGATCACGGTGTTCCCGGGGACACCGGGTTCTTCCACTATGCCGAGTCCAAGGCCGCGGCTGACGAGCATCTACGCAAATCGAGGCTTGCCTGGACCATCCTCGGACCGGGTGCGCTGACCACGGATCCGGGAACCGGCCAGATCGAGGTGTCGGACAAGCCCCAGCAGGATTCGGTGTCCCGCGAGGACGTGGCGCTCGTTGCCGCCGTCGTGCTCGGAAATCTCGGCACCGTGGACAAGACCCTCCAGTTCAACAGCGGCGAGACGCCGGTTGCCGAGGCGATCGAAACGGCCCTCTAGGTCCGAACGACCAGAAGCGCCCCTGACAAAGGAGGGCGCCCGGGTGTACCCGGGCGCCCTCCTTTCGTCGATCGTTCGGTCAGCCGAGGCCGAGCTGGACGAAAACGAACCAGACGAGCAGCGGCACGACGGCGATCATCGCGATAGCCCAGAGGAGCAGCGCCCGGAAGAAAAGGCGTTCGTCCTTGGGCTGGGCACTGGCCATGAGCAGTGCGCCACTGGTGGACATCGGGCTCACATCCACTACGGAGGAGCTGATGGCGATGGCGGTGACGACTCCGATCGGGGTCAGCAGCGGATCCATGGCGAGGGGCGTCACGATCGGACTGACGACTCCGAGGGTGCCGGTGGTGGAGGCGAACGCCGACACGATGGCCACGACGTAACCGGTGATCAGCACCGCAACGGAGCTGTTGCCGAGACTTTCGATGCCTGCCTGCAGTTCCTCCAGCGCCCCCATCTCCTCCAGCATGCCCACATAGGTGACGATGCCGGTGACGAGGATGATGGCGGACCACGGCATGCTCTCGACCGCTGGCTTCTGGACGGAGGAATCCACGAAGATCAGTGCCAGGGCGATCACCAGTGACGCTACTCCGACGTCCAGGCCGAGGACGGTGGTGAGGAAGAGGAGTGCGCCGATCCCCGCCAGGGTGAGGATACGCATCGGGGTCGCTGCAACTTTGACCGGCCCGCTTTTCGCGGGCTCCTCGGGGGTGGCGAGGGCGGTATCGGTTCGTGCGGGAGCGCCCGCCAGCGGAGTGCCGGAATCGCTTACGGAACCGGTGCCGGAACCTGCAGGCGTGGAACCACTCCGTCCTTCGACGTCGTTCCTCTCCTTTTCAGCCTTCCGGACGCCACGCCGGTGCATGATCGCCTGCACGAGGACGTAGGCGATAGCGGCGAGTACCGCATTGAAGAGGAAGCAGTAGAGGAACAGCTTGAGCGCATCGCCGGAGGCGCCCGCTTCATCGAGCATGACATTGGCGAGGACGCCGAAGGGGTTGACCGGCGAGAACGCGCCGGCGTTCGCGCCCTGCACCACGACCAGGCCCATTGCGAGTGTGCTGATGCCGAACCGCATCCCCAGGGCAAGAGCCACCGGTGCCACGATCGCGATCGCGGCGGGGGTGAAGGCGCCTGCAGCAGCGAGGATGGCGGTGAGCAGGAACATCAGGATCGGGACGAGGATCTTGCGGTCGCCGGCCAGCCGTTCAGCCCAGTAGGCCAGCAGGTCGATGGTGCCGTTGATCCGCACGATCGCAAAAAGCAGGGTGGCGCCCACCAGGATGAAGAACAGGCCGGCGGGGAACTGGGCGATCACGTCGGCGATCGGTAGGCCGGCGAGGAGCGTGCCGACGCCGAAAGCCGCTACGACGGCGATGAGTCCGGCGTTGATCCTGGTGAAGGAGCCGATGGCGAAGGCGACGATGAGGACTGCGAAAGCGATGAGTGACATCGACATGGCGCTTGTCCCTACGCTTTGGAGCCGGCGGGGATGAAGTTTCCGGCGAGCAGGCTACCCGCGCCGGGGATGGCCGGCTGGTGACCGAGGGCCTTGAGGATCTCGTACGTCGTTGCTGTGGCTGCCGTGATGACCGGCAGGCCGAGCTCGTCCTCGACAGCCTGGACCGCGGGAAGTGAGGGCATTTGGACGCAGGCGGACAGCACGATGACGTCGGCGCCTTCGCGCTTGAGCTGGCGTGCGATGTCCGGCAGGTTCTGGGGATCGAGGCAGCCCACGGCGAGATTGTCGTCCACCTCGAGGCTGGTTGCGTCGAGGACGGTGATCCCGGCGCCTTCGATGTAGTCGACGACCATGCCCGTGAGGGGCTTCATGTAGGGCGTCACCATGGCGACTTTCTTGGCGCCCATCTCCTGCAGCGTGCGCACCAGGGCGCCGGCGCTGCTGGTGACCGGAGCAGGATGTCCGTTTCCTGCTGCAGCATCGGCGATGACGCGCTCGGATTCCACGTGTGCTCCGGGCCCCTGTGCCATGACGGCGACGAGGCAGGCGTAGGCGATGGTGTCGACGTCGGCGTCCGATACTGCCTCGGCGCAGCCCGCGGCTTTGCCGACCATGGCCAGCAGTTCCTCACGGTTCACGTTCTTCATGCCGGCCCGTGCCGAGTGAAAGGTGTACTTGTGACCGGTTGCCTCGGACTGGCGCCGGAAGAGCTCGGGCAGTTCGGTTTCCATCGTGGTGTTGGAGCTGGGGACAATCAGCCCGATACGTGATGAGCCTGGGCGCTTCGGCTCGGTCTCGGTTTCGGCGGTTACATCCGAGGTGCTCATGATTTCTCCACATCGTCGTGTCTGGAATGGAAGACCCGCCTAGCGGGTTCCCAACCCATAATGTGGGTTGTAGGCTGGGCGTGTCAACTATCACATTTGCCTGCTTGCCGAAGAGGAGTACGTGGAACGGGTAAAGTAGGGGCCGCTCAAGTAGGAAAGATCCGGAGGAAAGGCATGTCGTGGCGCCGAAACAACCGCAGGGAGCCTCACCGCTCCTTGTGCTGAGCAAGGTCACGAATATCCTCGACTGCTTCTCGATCGAGCAGCCCGAGCCAACGCTGCAGCACATCATCCGGGCCACGGGGCTTCCGTCCAGCACCTGCCAGCGTCTGGTTCAGAGCCTGCTGCACGAGGGATTCCTGGACCGTGACGGAGACCGCTACCGCATCGGCATCGGCCTGGTCCGATGGGCGACGCCGGGCACCTTCGGCCTCGACATCGTCCGGCTGATCAAGCCGGTGCTCCAGCAGCTCCGCGACGATACCGGTGAAACCGCGTCCCTTTATACGCGTGACGGCGCCTTCCGGACAATCGTCGCGGTGGCCGAAACCCGGCATGTGGTGATGCGCCCATTCCTGGTCGGCATGGTGATGCCCATCCACGCCGGTGCTCCGGGAAAAATCTTCCTAGCCTTCGACCCGGAGGCCTGGGAAGCTGTGGAGCCCACGCACCTCGAGCGTTTCACCGGTTCCACGCCAGGGGATCTCGACCGGTTGCGGGAGCAGGCGGACCTCGCCCGTGCGCAGGGCTACTATGCAGCCTTCGGCGAGCGGAACGACGACGTCGGCTCCATCAGTGCGCCGGTCTTCGATCACACAGGGAAGCTGACCGCGGCCCTCGGTCTGGGCTTTCCCACGCAGCGGATCACCGAGGGCGACGCCGCACGGCTCGGACCCGTGGTGGCGCAGGCTGCGGCGGATGCCAGCAGGGCACTGGGTTACGCGGGGCCGGTGGGGTAGGCCTGCCCGTCGCCGAGCAGGTCCATCACCCGTACGGTGTCGCCGAGCGGCATTACCGCGCTTTCGGTGAACCCGGCCTGCAGGCAGCGCATGACCTCGCGCAGTTCATAGCTGAAACCATGGCCCAAGACGTCGAACTGCTCCGTCCGCAGGGTTCCCTGCCGGGGCTGGATGATCAGTTCACCGGGATTGAACAGGGGAGCGGACGTCCGCAGCCAGCCGTCCGTCCCACTGATCGTGACCACGCTCGGGCAGTCCGCCCCGATGGACGTGGTCAGCTGGGCATGCGCACCGCCGTCGTAGGTCAGGGTCAGTTCAAGCGCTCGCCGGAGCTGGCGGGTGCGTTCTTTTCGAGGCCGAGGTGATGACGCCTGCGTAGGCATGGCCGCTGTCCTTGATGGTCCGCTTGAAGGAGTCGTAGTCGACCCGGACGATCCCGAACCGCTTGCCGTAGCCCCAGGACCACTCGAAGTTATCCAGCAACGACCACACGAAGTAGCCCCGGACGTCCGCACCCTGGTCGATAGCGTCCTTGACGGAGGAGATGTGGTCGAGCACGAACTGGGTGCGCTCCGGATCGTGGACGGCCCCGTCGCTGCTGACGACGTCGTCGTATGCCGCGCCGTTCTCGGTGATGTAGAGCGGGGGCAGGGTGGGGTACTCCTCGCCGAGGCGGAGGAGGAGTTTCCGGAGGCCGTCCGGATTGACTTCCCAGTTCATGGCGGTGCGCGGCAGGCCGCGGCTAGGGAAGGTGATGTCCTCCGATCCGATCCAGCACGACGACGTCGGCCGGTCGGCTCCGCCGGAGTGGCCGTCGCTGCCCTCGTCCTCGGGATGACCACTGACGAGGTCGTCGTGGTAGTGGTTCACGCCGAGGAAGTCGAGGGGAGTGCCGATGATCTCGAGGTCGCCCGGCTGGATGACGTCGCGGATGCCGAACGGCTCGAGGTCGGTGAGGGTGTCTTCCGGGTAGGCGCCGCGCAGGATCGGGTCGGTGAAAACGCGGTTCTGTAGGGAGTCGAACCGCCGTGCCGCATCGAGGTCGACGGGGTCCGAAGGGTCGCGGGGAATCGAGTTGCTGAGGTTCAGCGTGATGCCGAGGTGCTGGGCACCGCGGGAGCGTAACTCGTTCACCGCAAGGCCGTGGGCAAGATGCTGGTGATGGATGGCGGCGACGGCGGCACGTGGCTCCTGGCGGCCGGGGGCGTGCACTCCGGCTGCGTAGCCCAGCAGCGAGGAGCAGAACGGCTCGTTGAACGTGGTCCAGTGCTGGACGCGGTCGCCAAGTGCTGAGTAGACATCGTTCGCGTACTCGACGAACCGGAAGGCGGTGTCCCGGTTAGCCCAGCCGCCCTTCTCCTCGAGTGCCTGCGGAAGGTCCCAGTGGTACAGCGTGAGCCAGGGGAGGATGCCGGCGTCGAGCAGTTCATCCACAAGGCGTGAGTAGAAGTCGAGGCCCGTAGCGTTTGCTGCGCGGTCTCCGGGCCGTACCCGGGCCCAGCTGGTCGAGAAGCGGTATGAGCCGAGTCCCAGTTCCTTCATGATCCGGACGTCCTCGGGCATGCGGTCATAATGCTGGACGGCGTCCTTCAGGTTGTCACCGTTGGCGATGGCGCCGGGGATTCGGGCGAAGGCATCCCAGACCGAGTCCTCCTTGCCGCCGTCGTGGCTTGCCCCTTCCACCTGGGCTGCGGCTGTGGCCGATCCCCAGAGGAACCCTTCGGGCCAGGTCCCGTGATCTTGTGCTGTTTCAATCGCTCTGTGTGGCATTAGCCCTTCACTGCTCCTTGCATGATTCCGGATATGAGTTGTTTCCCTGCGAGGGCGAAAAGCACCAGCAGGGGAAGTGTTGTCAGGACGGCTCCGGCGAGGACGATCGAGTAATCGACGTACCGTGCTGACTGTAGCTGGCTGAGCGCCGTCTGGAGGGTCGGATTGTTGGCGTCGAGGACGAGCAGCGGCCACAGGAAGTCCGTCCATGCTGTCATGATGCCGAGCTGGGTGGGGATGGCCATGGTAGCGATGACGGCGACCATCAGAAGTTCTGCCGCTGGAACACCATCTCCCGGAGGTAGAGCACCGTGGTCTGGAACTGGCGCTGGGTGCCTCCTGCAGCCACGGGGTCGAAGAGGCGTGGTTTGGTGAAGATCTGGAGTCCGCCAATGGAGGCAGTGACGATCACGGACACCATGGTGGCGATCGCGATGTGGCCCGGGAGTGTTTCGTTCTTCCACAGAATCGGGTCGATCCCGAAGCTGCCGAGGATGTTGTTGATCAGTCCGTACTGCTCACCGAACATGCCGAAAATCTCTCTGCTCAACTCGTGGTGCGGAATGGTTGGCAGGTCGCCTCGGTGGATGCTCTAGCCTCGCCGCCAACCCCGGACAGTAGAAAATCAGTGGTCGTCGTACAGGAGTTGCTCATGGACTGCTGCCTCCACTTGCCAGAACCTGTTCCTTCGAAGGGTTCGGCCAGGGTCGAGGTATTTCGGTGGCTCGAACCACGGGATGCCCTGCCGCGATTCGACGGTCCAGTTGCCCTCGTGAATGACGTGATGATGGCGTGAACACAGAAGGACGCCGTCATTGATATTCGTTGTTCCGCCCTTGGCCCAGGGAACAATATGGTGGGCTTCGCACCAGGTTGCCGGGATTGCGCAGTCCGGGAATCCGCACCCTTTGTCCCTCGCGACAAGTCCTCGCCGCAGGTGTGGCGGGAAGAGCCGCTGTGATCTTCCGATGTCGAGGATCTGGCCCTTGCCGCCAAGGACCAGCGGAATCAAGTCTGCGTCACAGGCCAACCTGCGAATGCTGCGGGCGCTGATCTGCTGCCCGAACACTGCATGACCCGCGCGTTCCGTCTCACCCACGAGATCCTGATAGCTGATGGTCACCATCACCTGAGGCCGATGGCCGCCTGCTGCGGGAAGGCTGTCTGTCGCCAGGGCGATCCTGCAGGCCGCAACCAACCCATCGAGGAGGTTCTGCGGCCGGGTGGGGCGGCATGGATCTGCCTCCGCGGTACTGTCCGACACATCGGTGGCACCGCGTGAGCCACCTGATGCCGCGTGGTTTGCGGTGTCCGGAGTCTTTCCCCGCGGGTTGGTAGCGGTGTTCATGACCGTCACCAGGTGCTCGAACTGCTCGTCGGTGGCGCCGATTTCCATGAAATGCAAGCCGTTACGCCTGCCCTTGAGGAAGACTCCTTGCCGCGCCTGGAGCACTTTCTCCGTGGGTTCCTGTCCATCCTGATCCAGCACGCCCTCCCACCGACGAGCGAGCACCCGAAGGACGTCTTCATCCGATTCCACCGCCTGCCGAGTGAGGTGGTGCTCCATCGAGTCGAGCTGCAGTGGCGTCGCGAAGGACTGAACCCGCTGCACCGCATCACAGATGATGGAAGCGGCGCGTCCGATCACGAAGCCGGAACCCAGCGCCGAGCCCAACGCAACCATCGGGGCGGCGGTTGCGGCACCACATCCGGCAAGGTCGGGCAAGATGTTATCCGCCAGCCTCAAGCGGCGGTTTGCCTCGCTGCGGCTGATGCCGAGTCTTGCCCGCAGGTAGTCGGCACAGTTCTTGAATTCCGGAAGCGCGGAGGACTTGTTCTGCTGCCCGGCGTTACCGAAACCACCCTCAGGGCCAGCCTCTGTCGTGCTTTCCAAGGCACCACCGGAAATTCGCTCGGAGATACTTCGCTCCGCCCGTGTGAGGAGGGAGCCTGTCGCCTGCCGCTCTCCGGTGGTGGCGATGTCCTGATCCTGGACGGCACGAGCGGCAACCACCTGCAGATAGTCCACGAGCTTGGCGATTTCCTCGATCTTCACGAGCGTCTGCACCACTTCACGCCTGCTGAGCGTCAGGTAACTCCCCGCCATTTCCTTCCCGAAATCGAGGAGGTCGGACCGCATCGATTCCAGCAAAGTTTCACTCTCTTCGGGCTACTCGAGCGGTGCGACGGCCATGCCCAATTCTATCGAATATGTGTACTATTATCGAGCGAATTCGGGCCATTGTGGAGGGGGATTAGTGTCACTATTCCTCCACAGGAGGATGGCACCACAACAGCTGATTGCCGGGACGGCAGTTCAGTCCTACCCTTGGGTAAAGGCGAACCCAGCGCCTGACCTTCTCACCGGTACCCACGCTTCCGGTTTGCAGAAGGCAAAGGAGGTCAGGCCTCCGGGTAGATGATTCAGTTCCTTTCGACGGCGCCGGCCGGGTCTGGACCGTCAGTGCTGCTGACCTTGCTGCGGCCAGGGCGAGCCGGAAAGCGGACGGTCACTGGCAGGCCCATGTCGTTGGTGAAGGTTCAGGCACTCCTGCCACCCACGAATCCGACGCCCGAGCCGCGCTCCGGGACACTGCGGTGGCGCTGCTGGGCACAAAGGGCCAGGAGGGGATTCCCGAGCGTTTCAACAGGAACTTCGGTGTCGAAGGAATGCGGACCTGGGCCGATCGCCTACGGAACACACGGACCAAAAAGGGATGGCCCGCACTTCTCGCCGATGGCGCCCTCCGCGTTTCAGCACTGACCCAGGTCCAGGAGTTTCTCTCCGGGGATGAATGGTCCGCACCAGGTGCGTTCCGGCCCTCCTGGGCAGAGTTCCGGAGGGAAGCGGCAGGGATCGATGGCCTTCGCGGCACTGGCCGAAAAACTGGACGGCCTGGCACAGGGCGAACAGTCGGCAGCCGAAGCTCTCCTGGCAGCAGCACACTGAAACAGCAGCACGCTGAAAACAAGGTCTGCCCGGTAGGTGCGAATCATCGAGGGCCCTAACCCCCACCGGTCATGGGCGGGGGCTGCCGTCCGCACCCGCCCATGACCCCTATTCGGAAGGCCTGGCCGTCCCCGCACGCCACACGAAGTTCGGCACGGTCCCATTGATTTCCCAGTCTCCGACGACCCGCGACTTGTACACCACCGGATTGTGCGACGAGATCACCCTCGCGTTCCGCCAATGCCGGTCCAGCTGCAGCCCGCGCCGCGTTGACGACGCCCCCAACGCATCGAAGATGGTGGTGCACGCGCGTTGCACCAGCTCGGTGACCACGATCTGCGCCTGGGAGGAGCCGAATTCGACGTCGAGCGCGGCCCGGTCCGCAGCAGCCCTGGCCTCCCCGTCTCCAGCTACCCGGACAGCGCCGTCAGCTCCATCCGCAGTACAAGCAATCAAATCTTCCTGCGCCTCGAACGCCTCCTGCAACTGCTCCGCCACCCTCAGCGCCGCAGCTTCCGCGGTGAACGCCAGTGCCGACACCTCTCCGACGACCTGCTGAATCTGGATGTCCTCACTCGGCCGCACCTGGCTCCCGTGACTGAACGTCCGCGTCCGCCCTCGCACCTCCACAGCGACGTCGCGCACTGCTGCCTTCGCGATGCCGGCGAGCGTCGCCACATGGATCAGCTGGTACACCCCCGTGTTGTATGGCGCATGCTCGGTTTCGACCAGGACATTTGTAAGCGGCACCCGCACGTCGGTGAACACCGTCGTACCGCTCGCCGTCAGCCGCTGGCCGAAGCCGTCCCAGTCGTCGATGATTTCCACGCCGGGGGCATCGCGCTGCACCAGCGCGATGATGTCGACGCCGTCGGGCGTCCGCGCACCCGTCTGGATCCAGTCGGCATACAGGCTCCCCGTCGTGTAGTACTTCGTGCCGTTCACGCGGTACGCATCGCCGTCGCGCTCGATCGTCGTGCTCACGCCACCGACGGCGACCGGTCCGGTCTCCGTCCACGCGTTACCGAGCAGTGCGCCGGCGGCCACACGGCTCAGCCATTCGCCGTCGTCGGCATACAGCCGGTCCTCCACGAACGCGATGTGCGAGCGCAACGCCTGCGCAAGGTTCGATTCCGCCGCGGCCAGCTCGATCAGCAGCCGGAAGAAGTGGGGCGCAGAAACGCCCGCGCCGCCGTACTTCCGCGGCACGCGCAGTGCGCCGAAGCCGGCGTCGGCAAGCAGTCGGACCTGCTCGTGCAGCAGTGTCCGGTCCGTCTCGCGCTCGGCGGAACCAGACGCGATCTGCTCGAACAGCGGCCGGAACCGCACCGCGAGTGAGGCATAAGAGGTAGTGACTGCAAGGTCGATGGTCTGCGTGGTCATGATGCTGCTCCTTGTGCTGGAGTGGAGGGTAGGACCCGCGCCGGCATTTCGGGAACGGCCGCGAGCAGCGCCCGGGTGTAGTCGGTAGTCGGGTTGGTGAACAACGACGACGCCGTGCCCGCCTCGACCACGCGGCCGTCCTTCATCACGAGGACGTCGTCGCTGACATGGTGGATCACACCTAGGTCGTGGCTGATGAAGAGATAGCTCAGGCCCAGCTGCTCCTGCAGGTCGGCGAGGAGGTCGAGCACCTGCGCCTGGATGGAGACGTCGAGCGCCGAGACCGGTTCGTCGAGCAGCAGGACCCGCGGCTGCAGGGCGAGCGCCCGCGCAATCGCGACCCGCTGCCGCTGGCCGCCCGAGAGGGTCAGCGGACGACGGTTGACGAGGTCGAGCGGCAGCCCCACCTGTTCGAGGAGCGACGCCGCCCGATCGGTCCGCTCGTCCGCAGTGCCCACCGAGCCGGCATCGAGCGCATCGGTGATGACCCGTCCCACGCTGAACCGCGGATCGAACGAGCTCAGCGGATCCTGGTTCACCAGCTGGATGTCGGGCCGGTGCTGCCGCCGCTGCGCTTCGGTGACGACGCCGAGGGGGACGCCGGAACTGGTGGAACCAGTCCCACCAACGACCCGCGCGGCCGAATGACGGCCTCTACGCGCCTGGCCGGGCGGAAAACCAACTGCTCCGGTCCCGAAGGCGGAATTCTCTGAGCCAGTCACCCCTGCAGGAGAATCAGAACCTGCCCAAGAACCGTCACCGGAAACACCGTCACCAGCAACACCACCGCCGACCCCTTCGGCAAAGCCCGACAAAGCGCCCACCCACGGCAGCCCGCCCAGCGTCACCCTGCCGGCGTCGGGCTCGGTCAGCCCCAGCGCAATGCGCGCCGTCGTCGACTTGCCCGAGCCCGATTCACCGACGATCCCCAGCGTCCGACCCGCCGGCAGGGTGAAGGAGACGTCGTCGACGACCGTGCGCCGCGTCCCGTCCGGCCCCGGATAGCTCTTCACCAGCCCGCGTGCCTCCAGCGCTGGAGCGTCGGACGAAAAGGTCGATGGACGGGAAGGCCGGGCAACCACCGACATCCGCGGCACCGAGGACAGCCGCGTTCCCTTGCCCGCCGCCGACGGCACGGCGTCGATGAGCTGCCGCGTGTACTCGTGCCGCGGGTTGCCCAGTACCTCGGACGCACGCCCCGACTCGACGATGCGCCCGTTCTGCATGACCGCGATCTCGTCGGCGAGGTGGCTGACGACGGCGAGGTCGTGCGAGATGAAGATCAGCCCGCGCCCCTGCTCCTTCAGGCCCGCAAGCAGCTCGAGGATCTGGGCCTGCACAGTGGCGTCGAGCGCGGTGGTCGGCTCGTCGGCAATCACGAGCTGCGGATTCAGCACCGTGGCTTGCGCGATCAGCGCACGTTGCCGCAGCCCGCCGGACAGCTCGCCGGAGCGCTGCCGGGCACGCACCTCGGGGTCGGGGATACCGGCGTCGCGCAGGGCTGCGAAGATGCGCGACTGCCGCTCGTCCCGCCCCCGGACGCCGTGCGCACGCAGAGCCTCGTCGATCTCCTGGCCCATGGTCCGCAACGGATCGAGGGAGACGAGCGCATCCTGCAGCACGTACCCGATGTCCTTGCCGCGCAGCCGCCGCCACTGCCGCTCGGACAGCCGCGACGCGTCGTGCCCCAGCACCTCCAGGCGGTCGGCGGACACCCGCGCGTTCGGGGCGTTGAGCCCCACGAGCGTCCGCGTTGTCACGGTCTTGCCGGACCCCGATTCGCCCACGAGGGCGAGAGCCTGGCCCGGCGCCAGGGCCAGCGACACGTCGCGGACGACGTCGACCGGCCCCCTTGGCGTCGTGAAGGAGACGTTCAGGTTGTCGATGGCGAGAAGTGGTGCAGTCATGGTCAGACCTCTGCTTCGAGTCGGCGCTGCAGGTGGTGGCCCACCACGGTGGTGGTCAGCGCGGCGAGGGTGATGAAGATGCCGGGGAACGCCGCGATCCACCAGGCGACCTGGAGGTAGTTGCGGCCGTCGGCGAGCATGGCGCCCCACTCAGCGGCCGGCGGCTGCGCACCGAGGCCGAGGAAGCTCAATGACGACGCCCACACGATCGCCTGCCCCACGCCGAGCGTGACGAGGACGAACAGCGGCCGCACCACATTGGGAACAATGGTGTGGAGGAGGATGTGGGAGCGCGAACGCCCCAGCGACAGCGCGGTCTCGACGTACGGAGCGGCGATGACCTGCAGTGTCTGGGTGCGCAGCATCCGCGCATAGCCGGGTGCGGTACCGACGCCGACGGCGATGGCCGCGGTCACGACGCCGGTTCCGGACACCGCGATCACGATCAGTGCGAGCAGGAGGCCGGGGAATGCGAAGAGCACCTCGACGAAGCGGCAGATCGCGGAGTCGAGCCACTTGCCCGACACGCCGGCGGTGATGCCGAGCGCACCGCCGAGGATCAGGCCGATGGCCGTGGCGGACAGCCCGAGCAGCAGCGACTGACCGGTTCCGGCGATGACCCGGGAGAACACGTCGCGCCCGTTCTGGTCGGTGCCGAAGAAGTGCGCGGCATTGGGTGCCTGGAACGCGCTCGCCGGGTCGATGACGTACGGGTCCTGCTGCAGGAACAGCGACGGCACGACGGCGGCGAGCACCAGGAACGTGAGCAGTGCGCCCGCGATCCAGACCCCGATCGGCGTGCCGTGCAGGAAGCGCGCCGCACGCGAAGGAGTGCGCGGGGCGGAAGGTGCGGGAGCCGGGGAACCGGGACCCGCCGTCGTCGTTGGTTCGAGTGCCAGGCTCATGCTGCACTTCCCTTCGGGTTGGTGCGGGGATCCACTACGCGGTAAAGGAGGTCCACAGCGAGGTTCACGAGGATGTAGACCGCGGCGATGATGAACACCACCGCGAGGGTGATGGGGAGGTCGCGGTTGAGAATGGCGTCCACGAGGGAACGGCCGAGGCCCGGTCGGGCGAAGATGATCTCCGCAACCACTGCCGAGCTGATGAGCGAGCCCACGGCCCAGGCCGAGAGCGTGATGCCCGGCAGGATCGCGTGCCGCAGGGCGTGGGTGATGCGGACGGCGGTGTCACTCAGACCGCGGGCTCGGGCACTGAGGATGAACGGCTGCGCCAGTGCGTCCTCGAAGGATGCCCGCGTGACCTGGGCGATGAACCCTGCGAGCGGAATTGCGAGGGACAGCGCGGGCAGCACGAGCGAGCGGAAACCGTCATTGCCCGCGACGGGGAACCAGCCGAGCACGACGGCGAACACCACCGCGAGCATGATGCCCACCCAGAACTGGGGGAGCGAGGCGAAGAAGACCTCGACGCCGCGGCCCACGGAATCGAGCACGCGACCCCGCCCGACGGTCAGCAGCGTGAAGGCCAGAGCGATGATCCAAGCGAAGACGAGCGCGAGGCCGGCCAGCTGGAACGTGGGAAGGATCTGTGGGCCGAGGATCTCCAGGACCGGCACCTTGAAGATGTAGGAGGTGCCGAAATTCCCGGTGAACAGGCCACCGAGGTAGGCGAGGTACTGGACGAGGACGGGCTGGTCGAGACCGTATTCGGCCTTCACCGCAGCAACGGTCTCGGGCGACGGCGAGGATCCGGCCCCGCCGAGGATCGCCGTGATCGGATCGCCCGGGGTCAGCCGGAGGACGAAGAACGTCAGCGTGACCGCGGCCCAGAGGACGAAGATGCTGCCCGCCGCCCGTTGGGCGATGACTTTCCCGGCCGCACCGGCCGTCGCCGTCGTGCGTGGCGCCGCACTCAATGGATCGAGGTGCTTGGAATCGAGGGTGCTCATGGCTGGTCAACCGCCGTCACGTCGTAGAGGTAGGGGAGGGACAGGCTCGGCTCGAGGGCGAAGTTCCCGAAGCGGTCGCTGCGGAGTGCCACCTGGCTGGCCTGGTTGTAGAGGGGCAGCTGCAGGGCGTTGTCGCTGACGATCTGCTGGGCCTGGTAGTAGAGGTCCTCTCGGGTTTCCGCGTCGTCGGTGGCGAGGGCATCGTTCAGGATGCCGTCGAGTTCCGGGTTGCGGAAGCCCGAGCCGTTGGCCACGAAGCCGGCCGACTCGGTGTATTCCGAGGAGAAGACGATCCGGAGGACGTCGGCGGTGTTGGTGTTCCAGTAGTCGGCGCGGAGGTCGTACTCGAAGTTGTTGCCCTGTTCGCTGACCGTTGCGGCGTCACCGTTCTCGATGAGGACCTCGAATCCCACCTGCTTGGCGGTCGCCTGGATCTGTGTGACCAGTGCCTGGTGTGCCGTGGGCCAGGAGTTCGGTGTGTAGGGGAAGTGGACGGTGAGGCGCTCGCCGTCCTTGGTGCGGTAGCCGTCGTCGTCACGCCCGGTCCAACCGGCGTCGTCGAGCAGTTGGTTCGCCTCGTCCGGATCGGGGGCGTAGACGTCCTCGAAGTCGGGCGAGTAGAAGGTGGTGGTGGAGCTCAGCGGACCGCCGGCCTTGGTGACGGTGCCGAAGTAGACGCTGTTGATGCCGGCATCCACGTACGCGCTCCGCAGGAAGGCCTTGCGGACATCGGGGTCGTCGAAGGGTGGTCGCGTGGTGTTCAGGATCAGGTTGGTGGGGTTGCCGGGGCGGTCCTGCAGGATGAGCTCGACGTCGGGGTCGGACTCGGCTTCGTCGAAGTGGACGCTCGGCATGAGGTCGAGGGCGTCCACCTGGCCGGCACGGAGCAGGCCGTAGCGCGTCGAGTCCTCGGGGACAATGCGCCATTCGATGGTCTCGAGGTACGCCGGCCCCTGGTGCTCCGCGAATGGCGGGGCTGAGTTGTAGTCCTCATTGCGGACCAGGGTGGCTTTCGACTGCGGCACATAATCCACAATCTTGAACGGACCCGTACCCACCGGGGCGTTGCAGTTCTCCGCCTGGGGACGCTTGAGCGCCTCGGGCGACTGGATGCCGAGGAACGGCTGCGCGAGCACCTCGAGGAACGCCGCATAGGGGCGGTTCAGGGTGACGACGGCGGTATCCGCGTCCACCACCTCGGTTCCGGCATACGGCTTGAGGTAGCCTCCCGCGGTGCCCGACTGGGTGTCGGGATCCACCATGTGGTCGAGGTTCGCCTTGACCGCCTCCGCCGTCAGCGGGGTGCCGTCGGTGAAGGTGACGTCGGTGCGGACGGTGAACGTGTAGGTGAGGCCGTCCGCGGAGACCTCCCAGTCCGAGGCGAGCCACGGGTGGATGGTGCCCTCCGCATCCTGTGACACGAGGGAGTCCAGGTAGTTGGCGGCAATGGAGGCCTGGGGCATGTCCCCGTTCACGTGGGGGTCGAGGCAGGAGATGTCCTTGCCGGTGGCGAAGACGAAAGTGGTGTCCTCCCCGGCGTTCGCGGCACCTCCGCAGCCGGTCAGCAAAAGGCCTGCGACGGCGGTGAGGGCGATCTTCTTGTGTCCGGCTCGATAGGCCGGGGTGGTGTGCTGCACGTTGGGCTCCTGTACTCATCGCCCGACGGAGGGGCGCACAGGGCAACGCGGAGCTTCCCCGGGCGTGCGGCAGCACGGCGGGTAAAGACCAACGAAGCTTTTGGCTTCTCCATCGGTCCTGGCAGTAGCACCGTTCTCCGGTTTTATCCGAAGAGGGTTGCTGCGGCGTCGTCGATCCAGGTCTCTCGGCCGCTCGGGATGGTTATGGCTTCATTCAAACCGACTCGGGCAGCGTTGGCCAATGGCCGGCGTCACACTGAGTCACGGGCGGGTTTGTGACGACGGCTCCGGGCGGTTTCATCGGGGCGGACCGCACGGCTTTTCGGGCGGTCCGCCGTTTCGTCAGGGCAATCCCGGCGGAGTCAGTCGGCGACGCCGGTACCCAGCTCGTTCCCGCTGGCATCGAGGGCCTGGACGGCCACGTAGGCTGCGTCCTCGGGGAGGGGAATCTCGGTTTCGAAGGATTCCCGATCCACGGTTGCTCCTTCGGTGGCGGTCGCTTCGTCGGCACCCGTCAGTAGCCGCCACTGCGCCACCCCCGTGGCTCCGTTCCACGAGACGTAGGCGGTGCTGCCGCCGTCGTTCTCCTGGACCACCACATCCGGCGGTGTGGCCGGTTGGCCCTGCCACGCAGACTTGTAGGCGCGGTAGCTGCCGTCCCCGCCGAGCGAAACGTCATAGATGAGTGCGCCGTCCGCAGTGAATTCGGAGTAGAAGGGCTGGGCGCCCCAGCTGATCAGGATGTTGCCGTTCGGGAGTTCGTTGGTGTTGGCCATGCTTCCGGCGGTGCGGTCCTCCGGCGGGAGGTATTCGGTGACCACAGCGGCGGTCATCGCCTCCTCGTCGAGCTGGAGCCGCAAGCCGCGGGAGTTGTCCCCGGAGTTCTCGTTGGAAGCGTTGTCGAAGAGGGTCAGGGTGCCGTCGGGAGAGCGCCGGGCGTCGTGCTGCCAGGAGAACTCGGCACCGTCTCCCAGCTCGAAATCGTTGGCCGTCCCGCCCAAGGTCCAGTCCAGCTCGCCCGTGGCGCGGTCGATCCGGTAGATGGCACTGGTGTGACGCGCGGAGACCAGGATGCCGTCGTCGTCCTCCGCTATCGAATTGACGTGGAGGTAGTCGAAGGGACTTTCCTCGGTACCCACCACCTCGTTCTCGTCCTGTGCCTTATCGAAGTCCTGGGTGCGCAGCACCCCGCCGTCCAGTGCGTCACCGAAATTCTGGATGCTGTCCGCGACGGGGATGTGGTCGAGCGATCTCCACTCGAAGAGGACGTCACCCGTGGCGATATCGATTTCCTGAATCACGGCTTCCTCGACCCAGCCGTCCGTCGGGCCGCCGAGCTCCGAGAGGTCCGCCTCGGCCGGCTCGTAGGCGCTGATCAGCATGGTGTCCCGGGGCGTGATGGTCGAGTCGTGGAAGTCGGCGTTGCCGGGCGCCAAATCCCCGCCGGTGGTAACGCTCGCAATCTCCTCGTAGGACCGGTTCAGGATGGTGAAGGTGCCGTCGCCGTATCCGCCGCCGCTGCTTCCCTGATACAGGGTGAGCACGGGCTCGCCCTGGTACTCCTGGACCCGGAGCTCGAACTGGTCGTCCTGCGAGTCGTCCGGGTCGGCCGGATTGATCCAGACGGGTTCTCCTGACGCATCCAGCACCAGGCCGCCCGTCGTCGGCGGTCGGTCCGGGAAACCGGGCGTGAGGAAGATGAGTTCCTCCGAGGTCCCGTAGTCCGGCTCCCAGGCCTCGCCCTGTTCGAGCGCGACGACGGGAGGGGCCAGGTCCGGGCGGCTGGCATAGCTGTGCGACGGGGTCTGCTGGGTGTCCCCTTCCGCTATGGTGCAGGCCGTCGCGGTGAGCGCGACGGTGCAGATCGCCGCGAGTCTGGGTAGGCCACGCTTCCGATGGGTGGTCATGGTGAAAGCCTTCCCGGATCGACCGGGGAGCGCAATCGATTTGTGACCTTTGCTATCGGATGCCTTCGGTCAACGGAAGGTGCTAGCTGGTCTCGATATCCTTCGTGGCGTAGTCGAAGCGGAACGTCACAGCGGTGTCGGAGAGCAGGCGCAGCTCGTGGTTGGAGCCGTCGCGGACCCCGTAGGCACCGTAGTTCTCGTCCCAGGAACCGTTGACCACCATCTTGTACTGGTAGGTGCCGGCGGGCAGCTGGAGGGTCTGCTTCCACAGATTCTCAACGGCGTCATAGTCGAGCTGCAGTCCACGGAGGTTCGTGGTCCAGTGCCCGGCCTCGCCGAAGAGGGGGTTGAAGTCACCGGCGAGGGCGACGGACTGCGGCTGGTCGTGCCACGCGTCGTTGGGTGCCTGCTCTGGAGGTGCGACGCCGTCGGACGCGAGCGCTTGCTCATCAGCTGCGTCGACGTCGGACGCTAGCGCTTGCGGCACGACGAGGTCCTCCTCGACCAACGCCGGCTGGTCCTGGTCGGCAGCGTCGGACGCCGGAGCCGGATCCTCCATCGGCTGGTCCTCCTGAACCTGCTCCGGGGCCTGCGGCACCTGCACGGGCAGCTGCTCCTGAACCTGTTCCGGCGCATGCCCCGGATCATGCCCTGGCGCCTGCTCAGGCACAGGCTCTCCGCTGACCGCGGCATCGGCGAAGACATCGGCATCGGGGAACGCAGCGAGCGCGCGGATGCCCTCCTCCGTCGCCGTCCAGCCGCTTCGTTCCTTGACGAGCCAGCCGGCCTTGACGAGCTTCGACGTCGCCGTCGTCAGCTGCTTGTAGCCGCGGGGAACACCGCTGGCGAGGAGCTCCGATTCCTTGACGTCGAACGGCACTCCCGCGATGGTCTGGGCCATCAGATCGCTGGGAGCCACGGCGGTTCCCGATGCCTGGTGGCGCGCCAGCAGGTCCAGAGTGGTGCGCAGTCGTTCGTTGAGGCGGTTCCGGGAGGCGATGACAAGCTCCTTCTGAGGCGGGGACGCGGGGTAGTGGTCCTGATTTTATCGGATTCGTCAACGCCCGGTGTCAGCCTCCGCAAGATGACTGCCGCATCAGATGGACGACGGGCGCGACGCACTGAGGAGAAAAGAGTTATGGCAGGGAAGGGGATCCCTGACTCGGCCGTTAGCCGACGGACAGAACATTGCTGGTTCAGTGGCAACCCGAGTGTGCGGCGACGACGAGAAGGGCTGTTGTGTTTACGATCCGCTTTCGCCGAGGGCCCGTAGGCGTACCGGGCCATACCGAAGGCGACCCCGACCACCGCCGCCCCAGCCACACCAATGCGGCCACCCGCGGAAAGTTTCACGAATACCACCTCGTCCTGCGTCCAGCGTCGTGCACGGGAGCCGCTGCCCCGCCTCACCGAATTGGCGTCCAGACGCATCCAGCCTGGGTGCTCCTCCTGACCGGTTTTGCGGCGAAGATATTGGAGAGCCACTCATACCGTCCGCCTCAGCCTGGGTGATCCCTTGATGGGCCTCAGGTTTCAGGAGTAGCACCCGGCCCGCGTCGGTGGCTGGGTAGTGTCGGCGCCTGCCCGGGTGCGGAAGGTTCTATGCGATCCAGCCAGGAAGCTTGCCAGGTGCCCACCCCTGCCAACGAGCCGGGTCGATGGTCAGGTGGTGGGAGCGGTTTTCCGGGCCTGCTGCCAGGAGTTCCAGGCCGTGTAGCTGCCATCGAGTTCGACGACGTCGTAACCGGCCCGGCGCAGGGCGCTGGCGGCGACGGAGTTACGGAGTCCGCTTTGGCAGTAGGTGACGATGGTCCCGTCGGTGGGTAATTCGTCCAGGTGCCACATGAGCCGTCCGCCGTTGAGTTGGTGCGCTCCGGGGACGTGTCCACTGGTGTGTTCGGTGCGGTTGCGGACGTCCAGGATCAGAGCCGCGTCGAACCCGGGGAGGTCGGCGGGCTGGATCAGGGCGGGTTCAGTAGCGGGCAGTCCGTCGATGCTGGTGACGTACCCGGCAACATCGTCGATGCCGACGCGGACGAGGTGGTCCCGGATGTCCTGCGCCTGGTCCTGGTCGGTGGCGAGCAGGACCAGGGGGTTCGTGTCCGTCTCGGGGTTCACCACCCATGCCCCGTAGGTGGCAATCGCAGCGCCGGCTGGGATGTTCAGGGACCTCTCCACCGTGCCCTGGTGCACGTCCTTCGCGGAACGGGTGTCGACGAACGTCACCGTGTCCGCGGCGAGGCCGGCGGCGACCTGGTCCTGGTCGAGTTCGATCAGGGGTGCGCGTTCTCCCAGCACGGCGGGGCCTTCCCGGTTCTCGCGCTTCATCCGGTTGAAGTAGGCGTGGGCGTCGGGCTGCCCGTCGAGGAGCTCGTCGATGAAGCCCCGCTCATCGTTGGCGGCGAGGTAGGGGCCCCACCAGGAGTAGAGCCGCTCGTAGCCGACGGTCGAGGACGGAATGGCGCCGAGTGCTTTGCCGCAGGCGCTGCCGGCACCGTGGGCGGGGTGGACCTGAACGTAGTCGGGTAGGGTCAGGAACTTTTCCTGCAGGCTCCTGAACAGTTGCTTGGCGCCCTCGAACCGGGTGTCGACGCCTCCTGCGGCTTCGTCGAGGAGGTCCGGGCGGCCCAGGTCCCCGGAGAACACGAAGTCGCCGGAAAGCAGGTAGCCGGCATGGTTGCTGAATGCGCCGTCGGTGACGAGGAAGGACAGGTGCTCCGGCGTGTGCCCAGGGGTGTGGAGGGCTTGCAGGGTGATGTTGCCCAGGGTGATGGTGTCCCCATCATGCAGGCGCGTCCCCTCGAATCCGTACTGCCATTCCGGTCCGCCTTCACCGGACACGTGGATCGCAGCCCCGGTCGCGGCCGCCAACTCGCGGGTGCCGGAGAGGTAATCGGCGTGGATATGTGTCTCGGTGACAGCGGTGATTCTCATGTTGTTCTTCGCCGCCAGGTCCTGGTAGACGGCAATGTCGCGGCGTCCATCGACCACAACGGCTTCGCCTGTGGACTGGCAACCGATCAGGTAACTGGCCTGGGCGAGGTCTTCGTCGTAAATGCGCTCTATCAGCATTTGGTGCTCTCCTTCATCGATTTGGGGATCTGACGCCCGTAGGGGACTAATTCAAATACCCCTGGGGGTATCCGCTGGTGTCCATCGTAATACCCCTAGGGGTATACGGCAAGGTGGGCGACATCCCGGTCGAACAGTCGCGTGGTGTTGGGCAAAGGGAGTGCGGAACCGAACCCGGAACGGGACAGGTCCTGGCAGGCACCCGGAATGAGGGAACCGGCTCCGCGTGCCTGCACTGCGTCAGCAGGGCCGGCGTGGCAGGGTGTCAGGTGGTGGGGAAGTCCTGCAGGGGGCTGGGCTTGTGGTAGGTCAGGTGGAGATCAGGGTGGTGGCGGTGCTCAGGGTCACCCAGGCGGCCACGGCAAAGATGAGGACGGCAAACGAGATGCGGATGTGGCGTTCGTCGAGTCGGCGCGCAAACCGCGCTGCTGCAAGGGAACCAAGGATGGCGGGGACGGCGAAGGCGAGGACGATCGGCCAGTTGATCGTGAAACCTGCCGCATGGGCGCTGAAACCGGCCGCCGAGTTGAGCACGATGATCGCCAGGGAAGACCCGACGGCGTGCTTCATCCGCAGCCCCAGGAATAGTGTCAGGGCCGGGGTGAGCAGGAATCCTCCACCGACACCCAGGAGCCCGGTGAGGAACCCGACCAGCAGGCCCACGGCGACTGCCTTCGGGGCGCAGGTGCGGAAAGACCTGCCGGGTCCGGAGCTGCAGGAGCCCTGGGCTTCGGTGGTGCGACCGAGCATCCGCATGCCGGCGATGATCATGATGCACGCGAAGGCAAGCATCAGGACCTCCGGGTCCACCAATCGGCCCACCGCTGTTCCCACCCACGCGGACGGGATGCCGGCAGTGCCGACGAGGAGGATCACCGGCCAGTTCAGGCCCGCACCCACCCGCGGGATCAGTGCGGCCAGGGAGGAAACGCCCACGACCAGCAACGACGTGGGAATCGCTTCTGCCGGGCTCATGCCCACCCCGTAGACCAGGGCGGGGACGGCGACGATGGACCCGCCGCCGCCCACCACGCCGAGGACGATCCCGACGGCAAGCCCGAGGATCAGGGCGGCGATCACGCCGCCGGCACCTCGCCGGTCCGGCTGATCACTGAGGGAAACTGCAGGATGGCCGATTCACGGGTGGGTTCCTGGGCTGCCTTGTTCCAGGGCATCGCGGACAGGGCCCGTCCCATGGCGCACGTGTTCGTCGCCGCGGAGAACGTCAGGCCGGTCCCGATAGCGCCGGCCAGCAGGCGGACCTTCGGAGAGATGAACCGCCCACCGGCCAGGCCGACCAGAACCAGGGATCCGGCCGTGAGGCGGACCTGCCGTTCGAGGTCCCAGCGAGCCTTGCCGCGTACCACGCCGCCTCCGTCAGCTGCGAACCCCGGGACGCCGCCGGTGAGGACGTGGGCGGCGCCGATCCCTGAGGCTGCCAAGCGTTGGCGTGCCTGTTCGGCCCGGACGCCTGACTGGCAGGCCAGAACCACCCGGCTGCCCAGACGGGCGGCGAACTCGTGCGTGTGTTCAGAGAGCAAGGGCAGCGGGACGTTGTAGGAGCCACGGATATGCAGGGACTCGAATTCTGCCGCCGAACGCACGTCGATCACCACGACGTCCTCATTTCCGGCAATCCAACTCCGCAGCGTGCCGGGATCGAGCGCGGTCAGGGTTGCCGTCGAGGACGAAGAGGTCGAGGAAGAGGGGGTGCTCACAGGGAGGCCTTTCGATCAGAAGGGAGATAGATACCCCCCGGAGTATTCCGCATACCCCCGGGGGTAGTCAAAATACCGGTGGGGGTATAAGCTTGAGGTAAGCAACCGCGACTCCTGGAGACACCATGCAACTCGATCCGACCGAACTGACCCCCGTGATCAACCGCCTCAAGCGCGCCCAAGGCCAGCTCGCCGCAGTCACCCGCATGCTCGAGGAAGGCAAGGACTGCAAGGACGTCGTCACCCAGCTCGCAGCAGTCTCCAAGGCACTCGATCGGGCCGGGTTCGCCATCATCGCCAGTGGCCTTGAGCAATGCATCGTTCGCGAGGACACCAGCCTCGACAAGAAAGAACTCGAAAAACTGTTCCTCACCCTCGCCTGACACGGTCTTGCCTGGCCGTGGCACGAACCCGGAACCGGGCAGATAGTCCAAGCACCCGCCCTCATCGCACGACCTCAGCGAAGGAGCTCCCCATGACGTACACCCACTCCATCACCGTCCCCCTGTCCTGGAACGACGCAGTGCAGAACACTCGGGAAGCGCTCAGTGAGCAAGGCTTCGGGATCCTCACGGAAATCAACGTCCGTGCCACCTTCGAAACGAAACTCGGGACAGAGGCCGCGGACGCCGTCGGAGACTACATCATCCTCGGCGCCTGCAACCCGAGCCTTGCCAGCCGCGCCCTGGCCGCGGAACCATCCCTCGGTGCACTGCTTCCCTGCAACGTAGTCGTCCGACGCGGTCCCGACGAGCTCGAAACCACCATCGAAGCCATCGACCCGCAGACCATGGTGCAACTCAGCTCGAACCCCGCCGTCCGGGAGGTGGCCGACGAAGCCGACACCCGCCTGCACACGGCCCTCGCGCGCCTCTCCAAGACACAGAAGTAGTCATGCCGAGCATCGATTCACCGAAACCATAGGAAGGTCCCTCGCCCGGTGGTAAGGGTCCTTCCTATTCCAGGAGCGGCTCACGTCCATGCAGAGGAATCGAATCAGCCGCAGGGAGCAGTGCTTGTCTCCAGGACCATCCCTCGGAAGGTCAGTTACGACGCGCCGGTACGAGGAGGTACTCCCGGTCCATGACAGCACGCTCTGGCTCCGGCGCTTCAGCGCCAGAGCCAGAGCCGTCTGCTAATGACGGTGCGGTTCAGAAACCGGATCGCCGTCGGGGCCGCCATCCGGTCCCGGGTGCGCTTCGGTGCAGTCATGCCGTGTCACGAGATCGAAATGGTCTCCGCCGTGTTGTTCCACGCCAGTGCGGATCGCCCGTTCGACCACGGATGTGGCCAGGCGCCGTCGTAGGGAGAGGGGATCGCGACGCAGGTCCTTGGTGAGGGCAAAGCAGAGCAACAACATGACGATGACGAACGGTAGCGCTGCCACGATGGTGATTCGTTGCAGGCCGGCCAAGGCTTCCGAAGGTTCGTCGCCGCCGGCCAGCAACATGACCGCCGCCACGGCGCCGGTGAGGCAGCCCCAGAAAATGACCACTCCGCGGCGGGGGTGTTCTGCGCCGTTGGAGCTGAGCGATCCCATCACGATGGAGGCCGCGTCGGCGCCAGTGATGAAGAAAATTCCGACCAGAACCATGGCCAGCACGATAACCGCTGCGGTGAGCCAGCCAGGCATGCCCAAATTCTTGACGAGGTCGAAGAGCGCTCCGTCGAAGTTGACGGACGGTGTCCCGTCGACCATCGTGACGAGGCCGGGGGTGTTGGCCTCGTCGGCTTCCTGCTGCACCTGGAAGGCGGCTCCGCCGAAGACGCTGAACCAGATCACGCTGACGACGCTTGGCACCAGTAGCACTCCGGTGACGAACTGGCGGATGGTGCGGCCGCGGCTGATGCGGGCGATAAAGAGGCCTACGAACGGCGTCCAGGAAATCCACCAGGCCCAGTAGAAGATAGTCCAGCTGGTCATCCAGCTACGGAGTGATTCGTCACCGACCGCTTCGGTCCGGGACGACATCTCGGCCAGGTCGCGGGCGTAATCGCCGACCGCGGAAGGGATCAGGTTGAGGATGAATATGGTGGGGCCCGCGATGAAGACGATGAGCGCCAGGACGACGGCCAGGACCATGTTGATGTTGGAGAGCCACTGGATTCCGCGGCTGATGCCAGAGACGGCCGAAGCAACGAAGCACAAGGTCAGGACGGCGACGATCACCACGAGTACGGGGGTGCCGATTTCGCCGAACCAACCATTGGAGGTCATGCCGCTGCCGATCTGCAGGGCGCCCAGGCCCAATGATGCGGCGGTACCGAACAGGGTGGCGAAGATGGCCAGGATGTTGATAAATTTTCCGACCGGTCCTTCGACCGTCCTGAGGCCGAAGAGCGACGTGAAGGCGACGGAGACCAATTGCCTGCGACCCAAGCGGTAGGTGCCGTAGGACATGGCGATGCCGACCACCGCGTACATGGCCCAGGGGTGAAGCGTCCAGTGGAAGATCGAGGTGGCCATAGCGGTCTGGATGGCTTCGGGGGTCCGTCCGTCCACCGTGCCGGGCGGGGGAGCGATGTAGTGGTAGAGCGGTTCGGCCACGCCGTAGAACATCAGACCGATGCCCATGCCGGCGGCGAACATCATCGCGACCCAGGAGACGGTACGGAATTCAGGTTTTTCTCCGTCCTTGCCTAGCGGGATGTTCCCGAACTTACCCAGGGCCAGCCACAGGACGAAGATCACGAAGAAAGAGGCCAGGAGCATGAAGAGCCAGCCGGTGTACTCCATGACCCAGTTCAGGGCACCAGTGGAGGTTTCGGACAGACTGTCACGTCCCACGAAGCCCCAGATAACAAAGGCAATGGCGACGACACCTGTGATCCCGAAGGTGATTTTGTCGAGGGTGAGTTTGTGGTTTCGCCGTTCCGAAACGGCTTGCTCAGTCTTGGCATGGCGTAATTCTTCGAGGATCTGCCTGTGCTCTTCGATGTCCGGCGAGGCGGCCGTTCCTCCGTCCTCCGGATCGAGAACAGCGGGGTTTGTGCCTACTTCCTCGGAGACACTGAAAACTGCATCGCTATTCTCCGTACTTCCGTGTTCTTCACTACGTGAAGTTTTGCCCGACGCGTTGTCGGCAGAAGATCCTTCGGGTGGGTGGAGTCTTAAGTCATTGTTGAAAGCCATAAGCGGTTCCTTAGCTCGGCGAGGCATGGGCTTGCGGTTGAATATGGCCCTCGGAGTTCAATCCGGGCGGAAGGTTGGGTGCCTCGTCCGATTCGACGACCAGAATGTTGCCGTCGACGATGTGCACGTCGTGAGTGCGTACTCGCAGTTTGGCCGGGAGGCGTCCACGGCTCCGGGGGGAGAGATCGGACCTGATATGTTGTCTTGGCGTGTTAGATATATCAGTAAGACCTTATAGTCGGGATGAAGAGATGTCCATAGGTTCCCGCGATCATGTACCTGGCCGAGCGCCTCTACGCGGACCGCAGGTAGGCGCATCTTCTTACGGACCGCGGAAGTGATGATCCCTGTCCACTTGCAAACGCTCCAATGCCCGTCGCTCTCCGTGCTTAGCGCGCCCGTGCTTGGTGGGGCAGGATCCGCTTCCGGAAGGACTGGACCCTTAGGCAGCCTTATGCTTTCATGTTGATATATTAGTTGTTGCTACTTCGTCCGGGTGGGCCCGGGTTCAATGCTCGGCCGCATACAGGGAGAAGTCTTGAAAATGGCAAGCGCTGGCGGATTACCGGGTGAGGGAGGAAGTTCGTTCCCGCCGTTGAGGCAGGACGATGAATCGTTCGCCGACTTCGCCTATCGAATCTTGTGCGACGAATTGATCGTTCTGGATATCAAACCGGGTGAGCCCCTCAACGATGAAGTGATTTCGAGGCGGCTCGGTGTTGGCAGGACGCCGATTCGCGAGGCTATGAAGCGGCTGGAGAGCGATTATCTGGTGGTGGCCTATGCGCGGCGTGGAACGTTCGCTGCGGGCGTGGACATCAAGGATCTGGCTGAAATTTCCGAGATCCGCCAGCTTCTGGAGCCTGCAGCAGCTGCGCGCGCTGCGCGGCTTGCGTCGCCGCAGCTTCGGCAGGAGCTCAGGGACTTTGCCCGGGAAGTAGGGGAGTTGCTGCCAGGGATGCAGTCGCAGCAGGATCTTATGCGCCTGGACATGCGGGTCCACCGGAAGATCTATCGCGCAACAGGAAGCCGGCACCTTGAGGATGTCCTGACTCGATACGACAATTTGGCAACACGGATCTGGAGCCTGGTTCTGGAAAAGCTTCCGCCGGTGTCCGAGCATATTGCCCAGCACATTGAGTTGCTCGAATGCATCGCGGCCGGGGACTCAGAAGCTGCTGCACGGTTGACCATCCAGCACGTCACCGACTTCGAGAACCTGATCAGGGCTGCCCTGTAGCCCCGGGGTCAGGACCCGCTCAGCATCCGCTCATGCGGGAAGAGCGGCCCAAGAACTCCAAGGATGGCAGTGGCCTTGGTCTGGATTTCCGCCAGCTCATCGTCAGCGTCGGAGTCCGCGCCGTGCAGAAGGAACGCAACACCCGCACGAGCGCGGACACTAAGGTTCGCCCTTCAGGCGTATTTCCGCCGTCGACGCCCACGATCACGGGTTCCACAGTGGCAGATGTGTCTGCCGTGGATCACCCGGCAGCGCCCGGGACCAAGGCATGCGATTGCTTCCGCGCGGCCTCTGTTGTGTGCAGGAGAAGCAGGGATGTGGTGACGGAGCCGACGCCACCCGGGACCGGAGTCAGCGCCGCGGCGACGCCGCGCACGCTGGCGTCGTCGACATCCCCCACGAGGGATCCGTCAGGGAGGACGTTGGTGCCGACGTCGATCACGACGGCCTCGGATGAGACATGGCTGCCGGTCAGCAGACCGGCACGCCCGGCTGCGACGACCACGACGTCGGCGGTCTTGGTGTATCTCTCCAGTGGACCCGACCTGGAGTGGCAGACTGTCACCGCGGCGTCGCGCTCCAGCAGCAGCAGGGACAATGGCTTCCCCACGACGGCGGAACGGCCGATGACGACCACGTTCCGACCCGGCAGTGGGATGTCGAAGTGGTCGAGGATCTCGATGACGGCGCGCGCCGTGGCAGGCGCGAACGATGGCCGGCCCACGGCCAGACGCCCCAGACTCGAGGGGTTCGCGCCATCGATGTCCTTCTCCAGGTCAATGTGCCCGACCAGCTCCTCTGTCCGAACGCCGAGAGGTAGAGGCGTCTGGAGGATGATGCCGTGAACGGATGAATCATCGCTGAGGTCCTTCAGGACTGAGGCCAAAACCTGTTCGGTAGCGTCCGGGCCGAGGTCCAGGACCCGGCAACTGATGCCGGCACTTTCGGCGGCCCGTTCGATGGACCGGACATACCAGTGCGTGGAGCCGTCATCGGTGGCCACAACCACGGCGAGCGTGGGCCGCAGCCCATTGGCTTCGAGGTCCCGGGCCTCTTGCTGGGCCTTTTGCTGAATGATCCTTGCCAGTGCTTTTCCGGAGAGGACTACAGTGCTCAACCGAGAATCCTTCCACGCACACGTGCCACGAGGTCATCTGCTGCCAGAATGACCTTTTCCTCGATGCCGTCGGTCTGGTCAGCCAACCGCGAACGGGCCGTGGTGTCCTTGATGGCCACCACGTTGATGTCGATGTTCACCCGTGCGGTGGTGGCGGCTGCGCGGGCTGCGTCGGCGGCAGCAGCGATGTCGCTGATCACCGTGGCGTTCGCGACCTCGAGAAGTTCCGTGGCAAGATCCACGATGACGCCTGCCAGCTTGACGAGCTGCGCGGGGGTCTGCGCGGCTCGGATGAGCGCGTCCTGGATGGCTGCCTTCCGTGCGGCCTTGAGCTCGTCCGTCCCGGACGGAAGCTTGTACGAATCGATGACGCCCTGGAAAGCATGTTGATCAGCGTCCGCCAAGTGCATGGCCTCGACCACCAGTGCGTCCGCGGCGCTGATGATCCTCTGAACGGTTTCGGCGTGCTGCGCGTACTTGGCGCCGGTGGTGTACCGAGCAACCATGGCGACGAGTGCCGCTCCCTGTGCGGCGTGGAGGGCCGCGGCCGCACCGCCGCACAGGGTGGGTTCGCGCGAGGCAAGACGGGCGAGGTACTCACTGACTGTTTCTGAACTGATCATGTATTTTCCTGCACTGACGCTCGGGTCGGCTGGGCGAGGGGATGGGAGGAGCCAAGGTAGCGGCCCGTACTCTGGTTCGGTAGAAGTCCGGGCCGCTGCTCGGAAATGGCCGGCGGGTTGTCAGCCGCGGAGCCTGCTCATCGTGGGGTCGTACAGCGGATCTGCGGTGACCGTGGCCTGGATGCGCCGTCCGAAGTACTCGATCTCCACTGAGTCGCCCACCGAGACCGCGGCGGGGAGGTAGGCGTAGGCAATCGGCTTGGCGACGGTGTAGCCGTACGCCGCGCTGGTGACGTAACCGACTGCCTGATCCTTGTAGAAGACCGGTTCCTTGCCCAGCACGACGCTGCGGCCGTCGTCGACCGTCAGGCACCGCAGGTGGCGTGCGGCATCCTCCTCGGTCCGGCCTTCCAAAGCGGTCTTTCCGACGAAAGATTCCTTGGTCATCTTCACTGCGAATCCGACGCCGGCTTCCAGAGGGTCGTGCTCGGTGGTCATGTCAGTGCCCCACGAACGGTAACCCTTCTCGAGACGCAGCGATCCGAAAGCTGCCCGGCCCGCGGCGATGACGCCATGGGGCTGCCCGGCCTTCCACAGTGCATCCCAGAGCCGCTGGCCGTTGTCTGCACTCGTGTACAGTTCCCAGCCCAGCTCGCCGACGTAGGACAAGCGCATCGCGGTCACGGCTACGCCACCGATAACGACCTTCTTGGCCCGGAAGTAGCGGAGACCATCGTTGGAGAAGTCGTCGGTGCTGACGGTGCTGATGAGGTCCCGTGCGAGGGGGCCCCACAGGCCGATGCAGCACGTTCCGCCCGTCGTGTCGCGCACCTGCACCCAGTCACTTGCGGTTCCGTGTTCCGTCTGGTGGCGGGCGGCCCGCTCGAAGTAGGCGGTGTCGATGTTTCCGTTGGCTCCGAGCTGGAAAGTGTCCTCGCTCAGGCGGGCCACCGTGATGTCGCTTCGGATGCCACCGGCGGAATCGAGCACCAGGGTGTACGTGACGGCACCAGGCTTCTTGCTCAGGTCGCCTGTGGTGAGCTCCTGCAGAAGCTTCAGCGCTCCCGGACCGGAGACCTCGAGGCGCTTGAGCGGAGTCATGTCGTACATGGCCACTGCGGTACGGGTCTTCCACGCTTCGGCGGCCGCAATGGGCGAGTTGAACATGGCCGACCAGGCATCACGGGCCGGGGGCAGCCATTCGGCGGGCATCTCCTTAAGCAGTTCCGCGTTGGCTTCGAACCAGTAAGGGCGTTCCCAGCCGCCGGACTCCAGGAACAGTCCTCCCAGCGCCTTGTGCCGGGCGTAGAAGGGGCTGACGCGCAGGTTGCGGGGGGAGAGCTTGGGCTGCAGCGGGTGCAGGACATCGTAGATCTCCACGAAGTTCTGCTGGGAAGTCTCGCTGACATACTCAGGGGTCAGCTGGACCTCTTCGAAGCGGTGGATATCGCATTCACCGAGGTCGATCGAGGACTTGCCGGTGGTGAGGAGCTCGGCAACGGCGCGGGCGACACCGGCCGAGTGGGTCACCCATACGGCTTCGGCGACGAAGAAACCATCGAGCTCTTTGGACTCGCCCACCAGGGCCCCGCCGTCGGGAGTGAAGGAGAAGATGCCGTTGAAGCCATCCTCGATCTCGCTTTCCCGCAATGCCGGAAGCAGCTGCTTGGTGTCCTCCCAGGACGGGAGAAAGTCCTCCAGGGTGAAGTCGAGACGGGATGGCATGTTGTGCTCGTTGATGCTGCTGGGGTCGTAGGAGCCCAGGTCTGCGAGGTCCACGGGCATGGGACGGTGCGCGTAGGAGCCGATGCCGTAGCGGTCGCCATGTTCGCGATAGTAGAGGTCCCGGTCCTGGTGACGCAGAATAGGCAGCGAAGCACCGTTGGGAAGTTCGTTTCGGCCCTTGAGTGCCGGCACCGGAGTGGTCGTGACGTACTGGTGTGCGAGTGGCAGCAGCGGGATCGACATGCCGATCATTTCGCCGATCTTGGCGCCCCAGAAGCCTGCGCAGGAAACCACGATGTCGGCGGGGATGACACCTTCGGACGTCTGGACACCGGTCACGCGACGGCCGGACTGCTCGATGCCCGTGACCGTGGTGTTGCCCAGGTACGTGACGCCTGCGGCTTCCGTGCGCTTGATCAGCAGCTGAACTGCGCGGGCGGCACGTGCCAAGCCGTCAGTGGGGACGTGGAGTCCACCCAGGATGTCTTCGTCGTTCAGGAGCGGGTAGAGCTCCTTGCACTCAGCGCGGGAAAGGATCTTGCCTTCGATTCCCCATGATGCGGCGTATCCGAGCTTCCGCTTCAGGTCAGCGAGGCGGGTCTCGGTGGTGGCGACCTCGAGGCCACCGACCTGGTTGAAGCAGCTGACGCCATCCTCGGTCAGGGACAGGAGCTTCTCGACGGTGTACGTGGCGAAGGCAGCCATGGTCTTCGAAGGGTTCGTCTGGAAGACGAGACCCGGGGCGTGGGACGTGGAGCCCCCGGGCATGTTCAGCGGACCCTGGTCCAGGACGGTGATGTTGTTCCAACCCCGGGCGACCAGTTCGTCGGCCAGGTTCGTACCGACGATTCCAGCTCCGATGATGACAATGCTTGGCGTCGATGCCATGTGATTTCTCCTGCTGATCTTCGTGTGTTGTCTCTGCTGGTCTTGTGGTACTTGGTTACCGGAACACGACGGTGCTGGTTCGATCCAGCAGTACACGGTGCTCGCAGTGCCAGCGCACGGCGCGGGACAGTGCCAGCGCTTCGGCGTCCTGGCCAACTGTTGAAAGGGCGGTTGGTCCGTAGCTGTGGTCGACCCGAATGACTTCCTGTTCGATGATCGGCCCCTCATCCAGCTCCGCAGTGACGTAGTGGGCGGTAGCGCCTACCAGCTTGACACCACGATCGTAGGCCTGGTGGTAGGGGCGCGCGCCCTTGAATCCCGGGAGGAAGGAATGGTGGATGTTGATCGCCCGGCCTTCCAGGGCGCGGCAGAGGTCATCGGACAGTACCTGCATGTACCGGGCGAGGACGACGAGGTCGATGTTGTGCTCGTCCACCAGTTCCAGCAGGCGCTGCTCGGCATCCGACTTGGTCTCGGGGGTCACCGGAAGGTAGATGAAGGGGAGGCCGGCGGCCTCGGCCATGGCCCGGTGGGTCTCATGGTTGGACACTATGAGGGCGATGTCGCCGCCGAGGCTTCCACCCCGCCAACGGAAGAGCAGGTCGTTCAGGCAGTGGCCGAACTTGGACACCATCACGAGGATGCGTTGCTTCGTCTGGTCATGAAAGCTGAATTTCATGTCGAAGCGGCCAGCGATGGAACGAAATTCTTCCTGGAGCCTCTCTGGGGTGCAGGCCGACGAGCCGGAAAAGGCGGTGCGCAGATGCAGTGTCTGGCGGAGGCCGTCATCGAACTGCTGGTGCTCGTCGATGTTGAAGCCACGCTCGAAGAGGAAGGTGGTAACCGCCTGGACGATGCCTGCGCGTTCAACACATGACAGTGTGAGAACGAACTTCTGGGTCTGGTCTTCCACACGTGCCTCTGACTGAGGCAGCGTGGTGGTCGATGAGTCTGTCGTGATCAGGGTCATGTCCCCTCCTTAAGATATACGCCGAATGTCTATACTGATATATTAGAATTATTGATCAGCGTATACTGGTCGATGAGAGAGGTCAATAGCCCTCCCGGCTCGAATCGAAAGGGGTCCACGCTGTGGCCGTTGAAACTTGGGGAACTGCTGATGATGCCGCAAGGAGGTCGTTGGCTGATGTAGCCTACGAAGCGATTCGGGACCGACTGCTGATGCTGGACATCAAGCCAGGCGATCTACTCAATGACGACCTGCTCGCCCAGGACCTCGGCGTCGGACGTACGCCTGTGCGTGAAGCCCTGAAGCGGCTGGAACTCGATCGCCTCGTTGTTTCCTACCCGCGGAGAGGAACTTTTGCGACGCGCGTGGAGGTCACCGACCTTGCCTACATCTCCGAGATCCGCACCCAGCTCGAGCCCCTTGCCGCTTCCCGGGCTGCGCGTGTGGCTCCGGCGTCGGTGAGGGAGCAGTTGCGGGAGGTGGTGCGCGCCGTGGAGTCCTTCGACTCGAACGCAGCATCCGTCGTCGAAACACTGCGGCTGGATGCCCGTGTGCACCAGGGAATCTATGCGGCCGCCGCCAATCCCCACCTCGAAGATGTCCTGATCCGCTACGACAACCTCGCGACACGAATCTGGTGCATGGTCCTGGATCGCCTTCCCGACCTGTCCGGCCACGTGGATGAGCACGTGGACCTGCTCCGCGCGATTATCGACGGAGACGAGATCCGGGCCGCTGAGCTCGCGCGGATCCACGTCATCGGCTTCGAGCAGGCTGTACGCGAAGCTCTTTTCGCCGCCTGAACCGGACCTTCCCCACCAGGAAACTGAAGCGCAATCCTTCCGGGCTGCGCTTCAGCCGTTTCGGGACTCCTCGTCCGCTGCCTGGTGCGTTCCTTCGCCGGCCGATCCGAGCGGAAAACCTGTTGACACTCTCGGGTACCAGAAGCATACTTGAGTCACGAAACTAATATATTACGAGGATATTAGGTAGCAGACATAGGAGACATGATGGTCGACGTACTGACCCGCTCGCTCGCAGAGACCGACCCACTGGTCCACGCCGCCATACAGCAGGAATTGCTGCGCCAGCAGGACACCCTGGAGATGATCGCCTCCGAGAATTTCGCGCCGACTGCCGTTCTGGAGGCCCAGGGGTCTGTGCTGACCAACAAGTACGCCGAAGGCTACCCCGGCAAGCGATACTACGGCGGCTGCGAGCACGTCGATGTCGTGGAGCAGTTGGCCATCGACCGTCTCAAGTCACTTTTCGGTTCCGAATTTGCCAACGTGCAGCCCCACTCCGGCGCCCAGGCCAACGCAGCTGCGATGTTCGCCCTCATCCAGCCCGGCGACACCCTCCTGGGGTTGAATCTCGCGCACGGCGGCCATCTCACCCACGGCATGCGCATCAACTTCTCCGGCAAGCTCTACAAGATCGTCCCGTACGGGGTGCGGGAAGACGACCATACGATTGACATGGCCGAGGTCGAGCGCCTGGCGGTCGAGACCAAGCCGAAACTGATCGTCGCCGGCTGGTCCGCTTACTCCCGGCAGCTGGACTTCGCGGAGTTCCGCCGTATCGCCGACCTGGTAGGTGCCTACCTGATGGTGGACATGGCCCATTTCGCGGGTCTGGTGGCCGCGGGACTTCACCCCAACCCCGTGCCTCACGCCCACATCGTCACGAGCACCACCCACAAGACGCTCGGCGGCCCGCGCGGTGGCGTGATCCTCACCAACGACGCCGCCATTGCCAAGAAGGTCAACTCCGCGGTGTTCCCCGGACAGCAGGGCGGTCCGCTGGAGCACGTCATCGCAGGGAAGGCCGTCGCGTTCAAGCTCGCTGCCGAGCCCGAGTTCCGCGACCGCCAGGAACGTACCCTCGAAGGTGCCCGCATCATCGCGGAACGCATGCTGGCCGCCGATGTCGCGGAGTCCGGTGTGACCGTCGTCAGCGGTGGCACCGACGTGCACCTGGTGCTGGTGGACCTGCGCAACTCGGACCTGGATGGCCAGCAGGGCGAGGACCGTCTGCACCGGATCGGCATCACGGTCAACCGGAACGCTGTGCCGTTCGACCCGCGTCCCCCAATGGTCTCCTCCGGTCTGCGCATCGGTACCCCGGCCCTGGCCACGCGTGGCTTCGGCAAGACTGAATTCACCGAGGTGGCGGACATCATCGCCGCCGCACTCAAGCGCGAGTTCAGCGACGAGACCGCGGCGGAACTCCGGCAGCGGGTCGAGAACCTGGCCGGCAAGTTCCCCCTCTACCCCAACCTCTCCTCCGACGCGACCGAGGTGGCATGATGGCCGATCTGCTTCCGGAGCATCCGGAATTCCTTTGGCACAACCCGGACCCCAAGAAGAGTTACGACGCCGTGATCGTCGGCGGCGGCGGGCACGGCCTTGCCACCGCCTACTTCCTGGCCAAGAACCACGGCATGACCAACATCGCCGTGCTGGAGAAGGGCTGGCTCGCCGGGGGAAACATGGCCCGGAACACCACCATCATCCGTTCCAACTATCTGTGGGATGAGAGTGCGGCGATCTACGAGCACGCACTCAAGCTCTGGGAGATCCTGCCGGAGGAACTCGAATACGATTTCCTCTTCAGCCAGCGCGGTGTGATGAACCTGGCCCACACCCTGGGGGACGTGCGTGAGAGCATGCGCCGGGTGGGCGCGAACAAGCTCAACGGCGTGGACGCCGAGTGGCTGGATCCGCAGCAGGTCAAGGAACTGTGCCCGATCCTCAACATCAGCGACAACATCCGTTACCCGGTGATGGGGGCCACGTACCAGCCGCGGGCGGGGATCGCCAAGCACGACCACGTGGCCTGGGCCTTCGCCCGTAAATGCGACGAGCTGGGCGTGGACATCATCCAGAACTGTGAGGTGACCGGCTTCGTCAAGGACGGCAATCGGGTCACCGGCGTCAAGACCAACCGGGGCACCATCAACACCGAGAAGGTCGGCCTGTGCGCCGCCGGCCACAGCAGTGTGCTGGCCGAGATGGCCGGTTTCCGGCTGCCCATCCAGTCGCACCCGCTGCAGGCACTGGTGTCCGAGCTGCACGAGCCGGTCCATCCGACCGTGGTGATGTCCAACCACGTCCACGTCTACGTCTCCCAGGCCCACAAGGGCGAACTGGTGATGGGTGCGGGCGTGGATTCCTACAACGGATACGGCCAGCGGGGTTCCTTCCACGTCATCGAGCATCAGATGGCGGCCGCCGTCGAGCTTTTCCCGATCTTTGCGCGGGCACACGTGCTGCGGACCTGGGGCGGGATCGTGGATACCACCCTGGATGCCTCCCCGATCGTCGGGACGACCCCGGTGGACAATATGTTCGTCAATTGCGGCTGGGGCACCGGCGGGTTCAAGGGAACTCCCGCGGCCGGGCTCACCTTCGCGCACACCATCGCCACCGGTGCCCCCCACGAACTCAACAGGCCCTTCGCGCTGGAACGCTTCGAAACCGGCGCCCTGATCGACGAACACGGCGCCGCCGCCGTGGCGCACTAGAAAAGGACCGGACATGCTTTTGATCCCCTGCCCACACTGCGGCCCGCGGGACGAGACCGAGTTCCACTACGGTGGCCAGGCTCATGTGCCCTACCCGAAGAATCCGGCCGAACTGGATGACCGCCAATGGGCGGAGTTCCTGTTCTACCGGGACAACACCAAGGGTGCGTTTGCCGAGCGGTGGCTGCACAGCACCGGGTGTCGCCAGTGGTTCAACATGCTCCGCGACACGGTCACCTACGATATCCAGGCGATCTATCAGATGGGCGCCCTCCGGCCGACGCCCGACCCGGCGGCACAGGTCGCGCCGGATTCCGGCACCGCCAGCACCGCCCCTGACAGCACCACCACCGGCGACACGGCACCGAGCACCTCTTCAACCAGCACTCCCGCCCCGGAAGGAGCAACAACGTGACTTCCCAGACCGCCCGCCTCGCCGCCGGCGGACGCATCGACCGCACCATCTCCTGGCGTTTCGCCGTGGACGGCGAGGAATTCGTCGGCCACCCCGGGGACACACTCGCCTCGGCGCTGCTCGCCAATGGGCGGATCACCGCCGGCAACTCGCTGTACGAGGACCGGCCCCGAGGCATTCTTGCCGCCGGGGTGGAGGAACCGAACGCGTTGGTCCGGGTGGAACCACGGTTCCCGGGCCATGTGGCCGAGTCGATGCTTCCGGCCACCACCGTCGCGCTCGTGGACGGGCTGAAGGCGGAGTTCCTGAATGGCCTGGGCAGGCTGGACCCGGAGGAGGACCGGGCGGAGTACGACAAGAAGTACGTCCACACCGACGTCCTGGTGATCGGCGGTGGGCCCGCCGGCTTGGCCGCTGCCCGTGAAGCGGTCCGCACCGGCGCCCGCGTGATGCTGATGGACGACCAGCCGGAACTGGGTGGATCGCTCCTGTCCGGCTCCACCGCTCCGGCGCTCGCCGAGACCATCGATGGTAAGCCGGCCCTGGACTGGGTGGCGGACGTCGAAGCCGAACTCATCTCCGGCGCCGAATGCACCGTCCTGAACCGCACCACAGCCTTCGGCGCCTACGATGCCAACTACGTCATCGCCGTCCAGAACCGCACCGACCACCTGTCCAGCCCCGCCGCCCCCGGCGTATCCCGACAGCGCATCTGGCACGTCCGTGCCAACCAGGTGGTGCTGGCCCCCGGCGCACACGAGCGCCCCCTGGTCTTCGAGAACAACGACCGACCCGGGATCATGCTCGCCTCCGCCGTGCGCAGCTACCTCAATCGGTACGCGGTAGCAGCCGGGCAGCGCGTCGTCATCAGCACCACCAACGACAGCGCGTATGCCTTGGCCGCGGACCTACGTGCCGCCGGCGTCGAGGTCGCGGCCGTCGTCGACGCCAGGCCGCAGCTCACCGATGTTGCCGCTGCCGCCGTCGACGCCGGAACCCGGGTGCTGATCGGCAGTGCCGTGGCCGCCACCGCCGCCGGAACCGACACCGCCGGAACCGACACCGCCGGAACCGACACCGCAGGAACCGCAACAGCTGCCGGCGACGGCCGGCTGGAGAGCGTGACCGTCCGCGGCATCAACGACGACGGCGAACTCACCTCCGGCGTCGAAGAGATTCCCTGCGACCTGCTGGCCGTTTCCGGCGGGTGGAGCCCGCTGGTGCACCTTCACTCCCAGCGGCAGGGCAAGCTGCGCTGGGACGAGGACCTGGCGGCGTTCGTGCCGAGCACAGTGGTCCCGAACCAGCAAACCATCGGCTCCGGCCGCGGCAGCTTCGAACTTACGGACGTCTTGGCCGAAGGCGTCTCCGCTGGAGCCGCAGCAGCGATCTCCGCCGGCTTTGCCTCCTCCGTCGAGCCTGCCCCGATCGGCGAACCAGAAGCGTCCGCTCCGACCCGTCAGCTGTGGCTGGTCCCCGGGCAGTCCGGCGGGCCGGCGGACTGGCACCACCACTACGTCGACTTCCAGCGTGACCAGTCCGTAGCCGATGTCCTTCGCTCCACCGGCGCCGGAATGCGGTCCGTCGAGCACATCAAGCGCTACACCTCCATCAGCACCGCCAATGATCAGGGCAAGACCTCCGGCGTCAATGCGATCGGCGTCATTGCCGCCGCTCTCCGGACAGCCGGTGAAGCCTCCCGCGGTATCGGTGACATCGGCACCACCACCTACCGGGCACCGTTCACGCCGGTCGCGTTCGCCGCCCTGGCGGGGCGCCAGCGCGGGGAACTGTTCGACCCTGCCCGCGTGACGTCGATCAACCCCTGGCACGTGGCGCAGGGAGCGCTGTTCGAAGACGTGGGGCAGTGGAAGCGCCCCTGGTACTACCCGCAGCCGGGCGAGGACATGGACACCGCGGTGCTGCGTGAGTGCGCTGCGGTACGCGAGTCCGTGGGTTTCATGGACGCCACGACCCTTGGGAAGATCGAGATCCGGGGCAAGGACGCCGGGGAATTCCTGAACCGCATCTACACCAATGCGTTCAAGAAACTCGCTCCCGGTTCAGCCCGCTACGGCGTGATGTGCATGGCGGACGGCATGATCTTCGACGACGGCGTGACCCTGCGCCTCGATGAGGACCGCTACTTCATGACCACCACCACAGGCGGGGCCGCGAAGGTGCTCGACTGGCTCGAGGAATGGTTGCAGACCGAATGGCCGGACTTGGACGTGCACTGCACCTCCGTGACCGAGCAGTGGAGCACCATCGCCGTCGTCGGACCGAAATCCCGTGCGGTGCTGGCAAAGGTGGCACCGGATCTGGCCGCGAACGGCGGACTCGAGGCCGAAGCGTTCCCGTTCATGACCTTCCGGGAGACCACCCTGGCCTCCGGCGTGCGGGCGCGGATCTGCCGGATCTCGTTCTCCGGCGAGCTGGCCTACGAGATCAACGTCCCGTCCTGGTACGGGCTGAACACCTGGGAAGCCGTGGCGGCCGCGGGGGCTGAATTCAACATCACCCCGTACGGCACCGAGACCATGCACGTCCTGCGGGCCGAGAAGGGCTACCCGATCGTGGGCCAGGATACCGACGGCACCGTGACCCCGCAGGACGCCGGCATGGAATGGGTGGTATCCAAGGCCAAGGACTTCATCGGCAAGCGCTCCTACGCCCGGGCTGACGCCCGTCGCGAGGACCGCAAGCACCTGGTCAGCGTGCTTCCCGTAGACGGCTCGTTCCGACTGCCGGAAGGATCGCAGCTCGTGGAAAAGGGCATCGAGACGAGCCCCGCCTCCGGCCCGGTCCCCATGGAGGGCTTCGTGACGTCGAGCTACCATAGTGCCGCGCTCGGCAGGTCCTTCGCGCTGGCCCTGATCAAGAACGGCCGCAACCGGATCGGCGAGATCCTTGTCGCCGCCGCCGGTAACCAGCTGGTCGACGTCGTGGTCGCCGAAACCGTACTTTTTGACCCCGAAGGGACCCGCAAGGATGGCTAACACAGCAGCACTCGATGGCATCAATGGACTCCGGGACATTCGCCGCAGCCCCGCCTCCCACCTGGCCGCGGTCCTGGAAGCCGGCTCCATTCAGGGATCAGTGGTCCTCAACGAGATCCCGTTCCAGACCATGGCCGGCGTCCGCGTAGACCCCCGTTCCGAAGAAGGCTTCCGGATCGCCGCCGTGGTCGGTGGCCTGCCCACCCGCAGCGGCGAGGTGGGCGGTGCCGACGGCGTCAGCGTCCTCTGGCTAGGACCGTCCGAGTTCCTGGTGGTGGCACCTGAGGAGGCTCACGACTCGCTGGGCGGCGACCTCATCTCCTCCCTCACGGGCGCCCTGAGCCACGCCCCAGGTCAGGTAGTGGACCTGTCCGCCAACCGCACCACCTTCGAACTCTCCGGTCCACGGGCCCGCGCTGTTCTGGAGAAGGGCTGCGCACTGGACCTGCACCCCCGCAGTTTTCCTCCGGGAACAGCCCTGACCACCGAGGTAGGAAGCATTCCGGTCACCCTGCAGAAGACCGGAGCCGAAAGCTTCCGGCTCTTCCCCCGCGCCTCGTTCGCCGACTACCTGGGCCGGTGGCTCCTGGACGCCTTGAGGGAGTTCGCTTCCCCCGAGGTACCCTGATGGCCCTCAGCGCTCTGGGCCTCTTCCGACAGGATCATCTGCCGGGCCACCAAGACACGAAGGAACTACAACATGGCTGTAGGAGTTTTCGACCTCTTTTCCATTGGGATAGGACCTTCGAGCTCACACACTGTCGGACCGATGCGGGCTGCCGCGGTGTTCAGCGAGGAGCTGAAGTCCTCCGGCATCCTCGCTGATGTCGAATTCCTGCGAGTCGACCTTTACGGGTCCCTCGCTGCGACAGGGCACGGGCACGGAACCATGACGGCGATCCTTCTCGGTCTTGAAGGTTTTTACCCGGAGCTGATCCAGCCCGAGGAGGTGGAGGAGCGGCTGGCAACCATCGCCAGCACCGGCATCCTGGAGCTTGGTCAAAGCGTGTCGTTGCCCTACGGGGTCAAGGACATGGTCCTACGCCCCCTGACGATCCTGCCGCGGCACACCAACGGCATGACATTCACCGTCTACGGCCCGGCCGAGCAGGTCCTCCATACGGCCACTTTCTTCTCGGTCGGCGGAGGGTTCATCGTGCGGGACGGTGAGGAGGACGCCGCCCAGCAGGAACTCGAAACCTCGAAAAAGGAGCTTCCGCTACCGTTCCGCACCGCTGCGGAGCTGCTGGAACACTGCCGTCGAACCTCCCTCGGTATCAGCGACGTGATGCTGACCAACGAGAAGGACAGCCGCACGGAGGAGGAGATCCGGCAGGGGCTACTCCACATCTACTCGGTCATGGAAAGCTGTGCAGAGGTCAGCCTCACGCGCGAAGGACTGCTACCCGGCGGGCTCAAGGTCCGTCGGCGCGCCCCCGACTGGCATGATCGCCTGCTGAAGGAAGACAAGGACCGCGACCCCAAGTACTGGCAGGAATGGGTGAACCTGATCGCTCTTGCCGTCAATGAGGAAAACGCCTCAGGGGGCAGAGTAGTCACCGCGCCGACCAACGGAGCGGCGGGCATCATCCCCGCCGTGCTGTACTACGCCCTGCACTTCGCGCCGGGCATGCAGAACGCCAGCCAACAGGATCGCGACGACGTGGTGGTCAAGTTCCTCCTGACCTCCGGTGCTGTCGGAGTCCTCTATAAGGAACAAGCTTCGATCTCGGGCGCGGAAATGGGTTGCCAGGGCGAAGTGGGCTCTGCGTCGTCCATGGCTGCCGCCGGCTTGGCCGAAGTGATGGGCGGCAGCCCGTTGCAGGTTGAGAACGCGGCCGAAATCGCGATGGAACACAATCTTGGTCTGACCTGCGATCCCATCGGTGGTCTGGTTCAGGTGCCCTGCATTGAACGAAACGCCATCGCTGCGGCGAAAGCGATCAACGCTGCCAAAATGGCGCTATGGGGGGACGGTGTACACCGGGTGTCCCTCGACGAGGTCATCATCACCATGCGGGAAACAGGCAAGGACATGAGCTCCAAGTACAAGGAGACAGCGATGGGCGGGCTGGCCGTCAACGTCGTGGCGTGCTGAGCAGCAATTATTGCCTAAGATCGAACACAATCTCGATGAGGAGTGGAACGGTATGCAGCAACTCGCGCACCGGCTTGACCGTCTGGGCACTGAGACTGCCTTCAGTGTCGCCCAGGCCGCGGCTGCCTGGAAGGCGAAGGGGAACACTGTGTATCCCTTCCATCTCGGTGATATCAACATCCCGACGGCCCCCCATATCGT